>JBKHJD010000240.1:0-3641 GCA_046538315.1 Syntrophobacteria bacterium | reverse complement strand
CCCCGGTTCGATGCCGACCGGTTCGCTGACGGCACGCGCCTTTCTTTTTTCGACCCGGCCCTGGATGATCTCCGGGGCGAGGACATGCCGGTTGAAACCGACCGGCCGGACACCTGGTTCAAAGATGATGAACTTGCCCTGCGGGTGTATCGCAACATCGGCACCTACGAACTGGCCGCCTACTGGTACTATGGTTTCTGGAAGGGGCCCTCGGGAGCGGACCCGGACACCGGAGAGAACATTTTTCCGGAACTTTCCGCATACGGCGCCAGCATCCGCGGGCCCCTCGGCGCCGGCATCGGCAACGTCGAGTTTTCCTGGTACGACAGTAGGGAAGACAGAGACGGCGACGATCCGTTTGTGGAAAACAGCCAGTTGCGTTTCCTGGTGGGCTACGAGCAGGAAGTCGCCACGGATCTCACCCTGGGACTTCAGTATTACCTGGAATACATGCTGGACTATGAGAAATATACAGACAACCTGCCCGAAGGCTCTCCCTCCCGGGAAGAAGATCGGCACTGGATCACCCTCGATCTCAACCAGGAACTTATGGCCCAAAACCAGCTTGTGCTCGGGCTGTTTATCTTCTATGCGCCATCGACAGGCGACGCCTATTTCCGGCCCATTGTAACGTACGATGCCACGGATCGTTGGAAGATCCAGGTGGGCGGAAATATCTTTACCGGAGATCAGGAAACGTTTTTCGGCCAGTTTGAGAAAAACAGCAACGTCTACGGCGCAGTGCGCTATAGTTTCTAACATCAGTTCCCCGAAGGCTAAAAATACATATTCGGCCCCATTTATGACCACATCTTGTATTGGCTAGATTGAGCGGATAAGGTCGGAAATTCTGAATCTTCATCGCTATCGTGAGCAATTCCTGAGGCTTGTAATCTTGAACCCTGAATCTGGAACCGATCATCCAAGGGGGAATGGGAATTGAATACAAAAATCCATGAAATAGAGGAATTCCGCGGGAAGCGGCACATCTTCATTGATCGTTTTGAAGCCGGCGAGACCCTGGGTTTGATGCTGCAATCGCAGTACGATCACATGGAAGACGGGATGATTCTGGCTATCCCTTCCGGTGGCGTCCCGGTGGGAATAAAGGTGAGGGAGACATTGGACCTGCCTTTTGATCTGGTGATTGTAAGGAAAATGCAGATTCCCGGCAATCCTGAAGCCGGTTTCGGAGCTATGACGCTGGATGGTACGGCGTTTTTCAATGAGGCCCTTCTGGCGGAACTGCATTTAAGCCCGGCACAGATTGAGGCCGAGAAAAGACGGGTCGGCACGGAGCTTGAGAAGAGAAACGCGGTGTTTCGGCAGGGCCGCCCCTTTCCGGATCTCGCCGGGAAAAGGGTCATCCTGGTGGATGATGGTCTGGCCTCCGGATTCACCATGATGGCCTCGGTTGATATGGCAAAAAAGGCGAAGGCCCGTGAAACGGTTGTGGCTGTTCCCACGGCCCCGCAACGCACTATTGATCGCATGGTATCGGAGGTGGATAAAATTTACTGTGCCAATATCAGAACCGGGCCCGTCTTTGCCGTCGCCGATGCCTATCGGAACTGGTATGACCTGAGCGAAAAAGAGGTTGTCGACCTTCTGGGAGACCGAGGGACCAAGAGGAGTAAAGGGAAAGCTTCCGGCAAGCTTGACGAAGAATGAGACGAAGCCCGAGGATGTCGGGCCTGTACTCACCGAATTGATGTAACGATACCCATTGGTTTTATCCGGAAAGGTTGTCTGAAGGCATATGAACACTCTTCAACCTGAGGTTGAGGCCGCTTTCCGCGATCCCGAGTTCTACCCCCACCAGGTGGAGGGGCTCGAGGTCGAAGAGAGTCATATTTCCAAAGTTTTTCTCACCGGTCCCTTTGTCTACAAGGTGAAAAAACCGGTGGATCTGGGCTTTCTCGACTTCAGTACCCTGGAGAAACGACGCTTCTTCTGTGAACGGGAGGTTTTTTTGAACCAGCGTCTCAGCCACGGGGTGTACCTGGAGGTTGTGACCGTCACCGGAGAGCCGGGGGGCTGTTCATTGAACGGCCCCGGGGAGCACCTGGAATACGCCGTTAAAATGCGGCAACTTCCCAAAGAGAGAACCATGCAGGAGCTCCTTCGCAGAGGCGAACTACAGCCGGATATGGTCCGGGGCCTGGCAAAGGTTCTCGCCGACTTTTACAGAGAGGCCGAAGGGGGTGACCGCATAAAATCCCTCGGCTCCCTGGAGGTGGTGGCCTCGAATGTGGAAGAGAATTTTACCCAGACTGCATGCTTTGTTCCCAGGATACTGGATCAGGAAAGGTTCAACTACCTGCGCCAGGCTGTAAACACCTTCATAAACAGGCACAAGGAGCTCTTTCAGCGCCGCACCCGTACTGGTCATATTCGTGACTGTCACGGAGACTTGCGTCTGGACCATGTCTATTTCCTTGACGATATACAGATCATTGACTGCATAGAGTTCAACGACCGTTTGCGCTACAGCGATGTGGCCGCTGATCTCGCCTTTCTGGCCATGGATCTGGACTATCACGGCTGCAGCAGGTTGGGGGTCTCCCTGATCCGCTCTTACGCCGCCGCAGCCCAGGATCCGGAGGTCTTTGCACTGCTTGACTTTTACAAGTGCTACAGGGCCTACGTCCGTACAAAGGTGGAGTGCATCCGGGTGGCCGAAGGGGGACTTTCCGTCGGCCAGCAGCAGCTGGAGAAAAAGAAGGCCCGGAGCTACTTCGATCTGGCCCACAGTTATGCCGAAAGACTTCGACGTCCCACCCTGTGGATAGTTTGCGGCGTCATTGCCAGCGGCAAGAGTACCATTGCCCGGGAAATGGCCACTCGTCTTCAGGTGGAGGTACACAGCTCCGATGCTGTCCGCAAGAGGCTTTTCGGTCTCGATCCCGAGGAGCCTGCCCCGGCTCTCTATGGAGAGGGGATATACACCCCGGCCGCCACCGATACTACCTACGAGCGTCTCGGTCTCGCAGCCCGGGAGGAACTCGGCACCGGCAATTCGGCGGTTCTGGATGCTACCTTTACCAGGCGGCCTCACCGGCAGAAGGTAAGGCAATTGGCCGCAGAGCTGGGAGCAAGCGTAATTTTCGTGGAGTGCGTCTGCCCTCAGTCCTTGCTTCGTCAGAGACTCGAGGAACGTCGGAACAAGGAGCAGATCTCCGATGCCCGGCTGGAACACCTGCCCGATGTGGTTGGGTCCTTTGAGCCGCTGGAGGAGCTGCCGGAGGAGACGCATCTTCCCATCCATACAGACCGGCCGCTTATGGACAACCTGATAGAACTCCTGGCAGGGTCTTATGTCCTTCAGAGCCAGCAGGCGGGAGCGTCTTCGAAGACCGGAGCATGAATCCGCTCAAGTGGTTCTCAATTTTAAAAAAAAGAGCCCATGTGAGTCTCACCCGCCCTTGGGAAAATGCTCATTGGCCCTTATTGAAAGAGTATGTAGGAACCGCTTGATTGTAGGCGAAAAATAGTAGACCGTCTAGACGGCGAACTTTTTCAGCCTCTCATCCGGCGGCAGCTCGTAGACCATAACTTCTTGTTCCCAGAGGGGATCCATTAATTCGACGTCTCGGAATTTGTACAATTTGTTGTATTCATTAGCCTTTTGGCGACAGTCA
>JBKHJD010000239.1:0-3653 GCA_046538315.1 Syntrophobacteria bacterium | reverse complement strand
CAGCACGGCCACACGCTCTTTCCAGGTACCGGGTTTCCGGATGAGTTGGGCGAGGGACCAGGCCGAGGTTACTCGGTCAACGTGCCTCTGGCGCCGGGAACCGACGACGACCTCTATGTGTGGGCCTTTATGGAAGTGGTACCGCCCCTGGTGCATGCCTTCAAACCCGATATCCTGGTCACCCAGCTGGGGGTGGACACCCTGGCCGCAGATCCTCTGGCCTCCATGAACCTGACCGTCAACGGTTTTTCCAGAATCGTGCGGGAAATAAAGTCATGGGGCCTCAAATGGGTAGCACTCGGCGGAGGCGGATACAATCCCATGAATGTAGCCCGGGCCTGGACCAAGGCGTGGGCCATCATGCGGGGGGCGGATCTACCGGATATGCTGCCCGATGCCTTTGTACGAGAGCATCAAGCTGAACTGCCACCGGAACCCACCCTGTCTGATCCCCCGTACAGGGTCCAGGGAGATGCGGCCGCCAGGGCCCAGCAGCTGGCCACGACGGTGGTGGCGTGGATCAAGGACCACCTTTTCGGCCTGGTCGGCGCCTGACTTCCCCCGGCGTCCAGGACAGACTTGACACTGTGGGCATGCTACCTATCCGTTTGTAACTGGTTAAAGAGGCCAAAAGAAAGATCGCTCTCTGCTCTCTGTGGTGAGTCAAAAATAAAGATTAACACCCCGTGACTCCTTATGGGCATTTCGCAAGGCTTCAAAATCCCCCTGTATCCCCCTTTACAAAAGGGGGAGGCTTCAAATTGCCTCAACCGGCAACCGCGCCTTCACCGCTCGGTGGGACTTCAAGGCGCCGTTCTCAGAAAAAGGATCCCTCCCCAAGGCACTGTACCCTCCTTCGGTTTCGAGAACAAAAATGGTATTATATTGTATACATGCGGCTGCTTGCTCCGAGGCCGGCATGCCACGTGCTTGGAGGCAAGGATTGCTTTCCTCCTCACAAGACCTTTGAGGTGATTCGGAGAAAGAATGCAGCTATCGCCTGGAGATCCGGGCCGGGCAATGACCGAGAGCAACAAAAAACTGGATTGGCAAAACCGACTGCGTACACTGGGTTTTCGCGAAGCGGGGATTTCGTTTCTTAGAGACCGGCTTACTCGCGAAAGCAAGAAAAAGCGGGTGGATGTCCTTGTTCACCGTCTGAGCAAATACGAACCTCACCAGGAAATTGTTTCCCTTCTACGCCTGAACCCTGCCTGGCGGCAACGGATAGAGGAACTCGCCGGGGAGCTTCCCGAAATCGACGCTCAACCTGAAGTTTACTTTGTTTTCCAATCTGGCGGCAATGTTCCCAACATCCCCACACTGGGAGAGGACAGACTCTATCTCGGCAGCGGCGAATATTTCTACGCCCTCGACGGAGAAAGCGGTGCGATCATCTGGCATCTGCACAGCCCTGGGAAGAGGTGGACAACAGCATGGCTCTGCGGGGATCACCTCTATGTCAGCTTAGCCGGTGCCCTCTATGCGCTTTCTGCCGCCGATGGCTCCACAAGGTGGTGTTTCGAGGCGGGAAAACAACTCACCTCGCCATACTCCTGTGAAGGCCGGGTTTTCGTGGGTTCTGAAGAAGGAACTCTTTATGCGGTAGATGCTCGGGCCGGCACCAGGCTCTGGACATTTAATGTGGCCCAGTCCATCTTTGTGGCTCCCGCTGTGTGGGAAAACAAGATTTTCGCTGCCTCCAAAGATCACAAACTCTATGCGGTGAGGCTGACTGACGGTGAGTGCAGGTGGCATTTCACCACCGGAGGAAAGATTTACGCATATCCGTACGTGAGCGAGGGCACTGTATATCTGGCAGGGGCTGACCACAGGGTCTACGCCCTGCACGCTGGAAGCGGACAACTACTGTGGTCCTTTTCCACCGGCGGTGAAATCCACACCTCCCCCTTTGAAAAGGACGGGGTAGTCTACCTGAGCTCACGGGACAGGCATCTCTACGCCTTGCGGGCCGAGGACGGCAAAGAGCTCTGGCGCCATAGAATGCTCGGCTACGCTTCCTCTCCTACTGTCAGGTGCCGGATGATTTATTTTTCAGCCCAGGGCCGCGTTTATGGTTTCAGTGCCGCAGATCACAAAATGCGGTGGTGCTTTCCCCTTGGAGCCTCGGTTGCAACCTGCCCTGTAGTCGGCAACAAGAGGATCTATAGCGGCACCCTGGGAGGTACCCTTTTGTGCCTTGCACTCAAAATCAACCTTGACGAACAGGGTGCAACCCAGGTGCTCAGGCAGTTCCTGGAAAGAGAGTCTGAAGCAGAGCCGGAGTAGCCTCCGGTTTCTCTACCAGAGAAAAACCTCGCATTACCTCTCGCCCTGCACTGCGAGTATACCTGCAAAGGCAGCCTTCCCCGATTATTGCCGCCGGCTCCCGGGCCGGAATGTTCGCAGACAACAAACACATATTGTATGGTATACTACCCCCCATGTCTCCGAAAGCATCCCTGTACTCCATCGGGCACGGCAACCGGAGCTTCGAACTCTTCCTGGCCTTGCTCCAATTCTTCAAGATCGAGCAGCTTGCCGACATCCGGTCTTTTCCCGGCTCCAAGCGCAACCCTCATTTCAACCGGGAAAATCTGGAAAAGATGCTCGGCCCAGCCGGTATCTCCTATAGCTGGCTCCCTGATCTTGGCGGTTTCCGGAAAAAAGGCCTCGGCCCCAATTCACCCCACCTGGCTCTTGTCAGTGCGGGATTTCGAAATTATGCGGACTACATGGACACTGAACCCTTCCAGGCTGCCGTGGGGAAGCTCCAGCAACTGGCGAATACCGGGGGCACGTGCTTCATGTGCGCTGAAACTCTTCCCCAGAGGTGTCACCGTCTTCTGGTTTCTGACTACCTCTGCGTCCAGGGTATCCAGGTGATCCATATCTTGGACAGGAAGCGGAGCATCGTCCATAAACTGTCGAAGACTGCGAGAGTGGAGCAAGGCCATATCATCTACGACCGCTCCGGCTCACGGCAACGGGACCTGGAGCCATGAGCCAGCTGACCAGCCCCGAGCAAGTGCCGGGTCTCATTGACCAGACCCTGCTGCAACCTACAGCCAGCCGCGACCAGGTCCGCAGCTTTTGTGAGCAAGCAGCTGTCCTCGGTTTCGCTGCCGTGTGCATAGCGCCTTGCTGGGTAAGATTGGCCGCCACGGTGCTCGCAAAAAGCAGGGTCAGGGTCTGTACTGTGGCTGGCTTCCCCCTGGGCTTTGAACCGGTGGAGCTCAAGGTGAAGGCCGCGCAAGCGGCCCTGGCGGCAGGCGCCGAGGAGATTGACTATGTGGTCAATCTGGGTGCGGTAAAAGGAGGAGAACGCGGCCTTGTTGCCGCGGAGATGGAGGCGATGCGCCGAGCAGCCGGGAGCGCGGTAGTGAAAGCTATTCTGGAAACCGGCTATCTCCTCCAGCAAGAGAAGAGGTGGCTCTGTCAGTTGGCTGTGGACACGGGGCTTGATTTCGTCAAGACGGCAACCGGCTTCGGTCCTGCCGGGGCCACCGTGACTGATGTGAGATTCCTGGCCGACTGTGGCCGGGGCCGGATCAAGGTGAAGGCTGCCGGGGGCATCCGCAGCTTCAAAGATCTCCAGGACATGGTGCTGGCCGGTGCCCAGCGTATCGGCACCAGCGCCGGCAAAGAGATCG
>JBKHJD010000238.1:0-3656 GCA_046538315.1 Syntrophobacteria bacterium | reverse complement strand
CTTCCAGATTGAGGGCCAGGCCGTAAACAGTGCCGTGTTCCGTCGGGAACTCCAGCAGTTCCATGGCCATGCACTTCTCTACTCCGTAGACGCGGGCAATACCGTCACCCACCGAGAGAACCGTGCCGGTCTCGCTCAGCTCAACCTTTTTGTTGTAGTCCTTGATCTGCTCCCTGATAATTTGACTGATTTCTTCGGCTCTGATTTCCATCAGCTCATCTCACCCCTTCATTAAATTTTCTTTGATGCTCGCCAGTTGTGTCCTGACGCTGCCATCCAATACCAGGTCGCCCACCCGAGCTACCACTCCACCGATGAGTCCAGGATCTACCTCTGTTTCCACAACGATCCTGCGGCCACTTGCCTTCTCCAGAGACTCCTTGATGCTTTCCACAGCCCCCTGGGGTAGGGCCGTGGCGCTGGCAACCTTGGCCCTGCTGATATTGGCCATGTCATCCAGAAGCTTCTGGTAGTACATGCGCACATCGGGGATTAAGTGGAGCCGGTTCTTCTCGATCATCAGATCCAGCAAGCTTCTAAAAACAGGGGTCAATTCCATCTTATCAGCCACACTCCGGCAGATAGTCCTGCGGTTTTCTTTGGCATAGAGAGGATTGGAAATCGCATCAGCAAATTCCGGCTGCTCCTCCCAGAATGTCACAAACCGATCCAACTCCTCTGTGTACTTCTCATAGTTGCCGTCTTCCCGGCCCAAAGTCAACAGTGCTTTCGCATACCGTTTGGCTAAAATCTCACCGATCACTTGGCCTCCACCACCTTTGTCATAAAGTCGTTAACAAGCCTTTGCTGATCCTCTTCTTCAATCTTGTCCTTGAGCATTTGTTCAGCTGCGGCCACCGAAAGTTCGGCTATTTCCCGTTGCAGGTCTCCCTTGGCACTTTTGATCTCCTGCTGAATAGCAAGCTCCGTCATCTTGCGAATCTCGGCGGCAGCCTTCTCCGCATTGGCAATGATCTTGACCTTTTCTCTCTCACCCTGTTCAATGTATTCCTGGAGGATACGATCTGTTTCTTTGTCCAGCTGGGCCAGCTTCTCGCTGTACTCCTTGTACTTTTGGTCAGCGTCTTGCTTCTTGGTTTCCAGTTCGTTGAGGGTTTTGGTGATGTTTTCCGTGCGCTTGGCGAAAAACTGCCGCAGAGGCTTTCTGAGGAAGTAGTAAAGTATCCCCACCATGAGGCCGAAGTTGAGCAGGCGGTAGAAAAAGTCCGGCACCTTTTTGAACTCTGCTGCCCAGGCGGTTGTTGACAGTAACAGCACCGTGAAGACGCACAAGCCGAACACGGCGATACTCTTGTACATTCTTCTCTGCTTTAGCCGCGTTATCATTGAATGCTCCTTCCCAGGATCTTCTCGGTTACGGCAACTGAGAAGGCCTGGACCTGAGCCTGCAATTGGCCCCGAGCCTCCTGAATATCAGCCGCTATCTTCTTGCGGACATCCTCCATTTTTGCCTGGACTTCACGATTCGTGGCTTCGATAAGCTGCGTTTCTTCCTCGGAACCTTCATCCTTCATGCCATCGACCTTGGTCATTCCTTCTTTTCTGGCCTCAAGAATTTTCTGTTCAAATTGTTCGGAGGCATCCCGGGCTTTGTCGGATAAGGAGGCGATGTCCGACGTGAAGGTATCTACCACCCGGTTGCGTTCCCTTATAATGTTTCGGATGGGTCGGAAAAGAGCCAGGTTGAGAAGCCACAACAGAATGAGAAAATTGGCCATCTGGATGAAGAGGGTGATATTGAGGTCGATCATGGTATCATTCTCCGCAATGCTGGCACCACCTTATCCTCGGGTGGGCATTACTCGTCAGCTCAGGTATGGCTCGTGCAGCCCGGCAGCCGTTTGATGCGAGCTGTGCCCAGAAACTACCGGATTTTGCATCCTCGTCGAGTTGACAAAGCGAACACAAAAATTGAATCGCAAAAGATGAACTTGGTGCGAAGAATTTGGGGGGCAATTGTTTCCTCTCTCTGCCCGGAAGCTCTTATTAGCACACAAAAATTTACATTGCAAGAAAAAAAGTAAAAAAAATCACAATACCATCGCTACCTCCAGTGGCTCTGGTTCTTCACTTCTGGAAAACAAACTTGCGCATGCCCACGTTGAGCAGGATACCGATGCTAGCCATGGTTACCAGGACCGATGAACCGCCGTAGCTCACCAGCGGAAGGGTAATGCCCACCACCGGAAGCATACCCAGAACCATGCCGATATTTATCACCACTTGCCAGAAGATAATGGCGGTGAGTCCAAAGCCCAGCAGCACACCGAAAGTATCGCGAGAGCGCCGCGCTACACTCAAGCCGCGAAGAAGCAGGCAGAGAAACATCCCCAAAAGCAAGACACTGCCAAAGAAACCCCTCTCCTCGCACAGAACCGAGAAGATGAAGTCGGTGTGGTGCTCGGGAATAAAGCGAAGGTGACTTTGTGTGCCCTGGAGAAATCCTTTGCCCCAGAGCTGCCCCGAGCCTACAGCAATCTTGGATTGCATGATGTGGTATCCGGCGCCCAGAGGATCTCTGCCGGGGTCGAGCAGGGTCAGAATGCGGTTTCTCTGGTACTCTTTCATCAGGAACCACGACAGAGGCAGGGAACCCAGGGCAAAGCCGGCCGGCACGAGAAGAGAGCGAGGTCGTACACCCACGAAGAGAATCACCGAAGCCGCAATGATACCTAAAAGCATGGCGGTTCCCAGATCCGGCTCCATCAATACAAGCACCATCGGCAGCATCACGATAACGGCGGCTACACCCAGCTCCCGAAGCCTGAAGCCACCGTGCTTCTGTTGTCCGGCAAAGTGCCGAGCCACGGCGATGACCATGAGCGGTTTCATCAGCTCCGAAGGCTGCACGGTCACCACTCCCAGGTCAAGCCAGCGCGTCGAACCGGACACGGTCCTCCCGTAGAAGAGCACTATCAGCAGCAACAGCAACCCGCCAGCATATGCCGGATACGCCAGCCGCTCCAACCACTGGTAATCCACGCTGAAACCAAGAACCATCACCACGAGCCCCAGCCCCAGCCAGTAAATCTGCCGCGTCAGCACGCCGCTGTGTACCGTGCCGCCCGAGGATACAGCGCTGAACAGGATCAGGAGACCAACAGCAATAATGGTGCCTGTCAACAACACCAGCAACCAGTCAAAGTTTTGAATGAGACGCCGGTCGATCATGCACCTATCCTTGATATATGGTAAATCCGCTGACCTGGACGGTCATTCTGGGGGGAGCGGCCTTTAGCCGCGGCACTTGCCCATTGGGCCACCTCTTGATCGCGGCTGGAAAGCCGCTCCCACAGACCATGGATGTAGACTGAAGTAGCATGCCAGCGGTGTTTCCACACCGGAGACTCTATCAGTCGCTCTTCTGAGCCACCGTGGAGGTCAGTTTCTCTTTAAAGAATTCTTCCATCATCTCTCCCACCAGGGGCGCTGCAGCCGAGGCCCCGTGGCCCCCGTGTTCCACCAACGCCACCACCACGAGCTGCGGCGCCTCTGCCGGGGCATAGCCCACAAACCAGGCGTGATCCCGAAACTTGTAGGGAACCTCCTTCTCATCGCGCTGCTCGCTATCCTCTTCAGTCACTCGGACAACCTGCGCGGTACCGGTTTTTCCGGCCATCGTAATACCGGGCAGG
>JBKHJD010000237.1:0-3656 GCA_046538315.1 Syntrophobacteria bacterium | reverse complement strand
GAATTTACCCAGCATGCGGCGGAGGATCAAAAGCGCAGCTACAAGAGCCGCCGCCCACGGAGACGGGATCTTGCCGGTAGAGGCCGCTAGAAAAACCACTGCGAAGATGTCCTGCACGATCAGAATCCCGATTGCCGTGGCTGCGTGGCGAGACGGCATCTCGTTTCTGGCCTCGAATACTTTGACCGCAAAAACCGTGCTCGAAAAACTCAGCGCAAAGGCGACCAACAGTGTGGTTTGCCAGGTCAAAAAGCGAAAGTAAGGCATCGCGGCAGCGGCAAGGAGCCAGATCCCCGTCCCGAGCACAGCCACGGTGACCAGCATGTGGATCGTAGCGCCTGCCCATACTTCAGGTCTGGCCAGGCGCTTTAGCTTTAGCTTGAGACCTATGGTGAAAAGAAGCAGTGTGACACCAGCATTGGCGATATCCTCGAGTGTGCGGCCGCCTTCGACGCCGAAGCTGTTGAGGACGAAACCTGCCACAAGGTAGCCCACAAGGGGCGGCAGGCCGATTCTGCCGGCGGCGGCTCCGAAGACAAACGCGGCAACAATCCATAATGGATCCATGATGAGAAGACCTCCATTCAGCGATTTGAATTGACCGATACAATCCGGCGATCATATCCTGTAAACCACAATCTCTGGAACCGTGATTTTTGGTTCTTCTCCGTTTTGCGTAGATGACAGATCTCAAGGGATAGAAGAGGTGGACATGTATGCCCATAAGGTAGGGTTTTGCCAGAAACGCGTAAAATGGACCGGACGCCAAGATCCACGGTGTTGCCCTGTAGAATACGGGACATCTGACGATAAGATGTGTCTGTAATAGCTCGGAATTGAGACAGCCGATGACCTATGAAAGCTTCATAAGGAGCCAGCCAATAATCAGTACCGGGAGCCACGCACACGACAGCCACCACAGAGCCTTTTTCCAGTAATCCCCGAAATACTTGTTGGTAGCCTGGGTGATCCACTTCCAGTTCAGCCACAGATGTGCGGAGACAAGCACGAGCAGCGTCAACGAGAGGTAAAGGTGGAAATCGCCCCATTCATGCCGGTGAAGTCCGAGGAAATTTTTTGCTCCAGAGAAACCTCGCGGGATCACAAATGCCAGGAGCAACCCGAGAGCTGCGATGGAACATATGTCCACAAACAGGAGGGTATTCACTAAAAAACGCCAATCATTTCGTTTCATGGTAAGTTACTCCCGTTTCTTGCCCTTTGCGGCCTTCGTTGGGGTCAAATTATTCTTACCTTTCTCTATTCTCCCAGGTCCGCCGGCTGCGTTCTATCTTCTTCTGAACGGTCTGCCAGGTCTTGGTGGTGAGAAATGACTCCTCGAACCGGTCGAGCATCTGCTGGAACATGGCAAGAGGCACGGTGAAGGAAAGCTCGTCGGTCTTGAAGAACTTCCGGGCGGAAGGATCCCAGCCGCCAACCACTGCCCGGGTCTTCCCCTGGGAAAGATACTTCAGGGGCCAGGCACCGATTCCGCCGCAGGCCGCGGCCCAGGGAGAGGCTACGACCTCGGGGTCGTTGGTAATGAAGGCGGCGAGCTGGTGAAGCCCGGACAGTGACTCGGGACGAGCAAAGAAGACGACAACTTCCGGGATTTCTCCCGGTCCGAAAAGGTCCACGGGTTTTATCACGCAGTATTCGGCCGGAGCTGGCCTTGGCTCGATCTCAGCAAAAATCCGACGCAGTGCCTCCGGTGATTCGCAGTAGCGCTCTCCGGGGAGGCGGTCCGGGACGCCCGATGAGACATAGTGGATGATGGTCTCGGTCTGGGGCTTCATGAAGCCGAGCCAGAATGCGGCGCCGGGGCAGCCGAACTGCTCGGCGCTGATATAAGCGGCGGTGTGTTTCTTTCGGGCGAGCCATATTTTCCCCATGGCACAGGCGAACCCGGAAAAGACCTGCTGCCAGTCGATCTCGTTTTTTTCCTCTCTTTCCCGGGTGGGCAGGGTAGCCGGTTCGGGGGCAAAGCCCTTCTCCGGTTTGGTGTCGCTGTAGAACAGGCCCAGGGGCGGCTCGTCCAGGCCAAGGATCTGCAGGAAACGTTCAAGTTTTTCCAAGTTCATGATTTCCTCCTTCATACCTCAAACGCAGGCGTGAAACAGGAATATCATAACCCGATACAAGGGCAAAAACAGCGTTTTTTCGGCCCGAGCACTTCCCGAGGGCAAGGGCGGTGTCACGATGATCAACCCTCGGAAGGCGGACTATACCAGAAGCGAAGAGGTCTCGTCTTGACATACCATCACAGCTGTATGATAAAACAACGTCGCTTTTGAGATACGACGGGAGCGAGCAGCGGGAAGACAAAGGAGAATGACAGCGGCGAGCATCTAGCTCGGTGTTTGCTCTATGTAGAGGTGAACATGGTTTGGGCTCGAGTTGTAAACTTTCACGCACCAGCACAGGAGGAGAGACACCATGGGCTACAGCGAGGACATTCTTGAAAAAAGCATTGATCCAACCGTGCATCAGCTCCTGGATCGGGCCAAACAGCGCGGTCTCGAAACCGCGTGGGACCGGTACGAAAAAATGCTGCCCGAGTGCGGCTTCGGGGAGCTTGGCCTCTGCTGCCGAAACTGCAACATGGGGCCCTGCCGGATCAGCCCGTTCGAAGATCACGGGCCGAAAAAAGGGATCTGTGGTGCCACGGCTGACATAATGGTGGCTCGTCACCTGATCCGCATGATAGCAGGCGGTGCCGCCGCCCACTCCGACCACGGCCGCGACCTGGCCCACACCCTTCTTTTGACCGCGGAAGGGAAGGGCGGCGGCTACGAGATCAGGGATGAGGCCAAGGTGAAGGCCCTGGCCTCCGAATACGGCATCGCTGTGGACGGCCGCAGCAAGGAGGAAATCGCCCTGGATCTGGGCCGGGCGGTCTATGCCGAGTTCGGCAAGCAGGAAGGCATCGTCCAGTTTACTCGCCGGGCGCCTGAAAAGCGGGTCGCCCAATGGCAGAAGCTGGGGATCGACCCCCGGGGAGTGGACCGTGAGATCGTCGAGATCATGCATCGCACCCACATAGGCGTGGATAACGATCCGGCAAGCCTGATCCTCCAGGGGCTCAGGGCAGCCATCGCCGACGGCTGGGGCGGGTCGACCATTGCCACCGAAATATCAGATGTACTCTTCGGCACGCCGCAGCCGGTCCGCTCTGTGGCCAATCTGGGGGTGCTCAAGGAGGATCATGTCAACATTGTGGCCCACGGGCACGAACCTGTCCTTTCCGAGATGCTTCTGGCCGCTGCTGGAGACCCGGCCCTGCTGGACAAAGCGAAAGCCGCCGGGGCCAAGGGGATCAACCTGGTGGGCATGTGTTGCACCGGCAACGAAATCATCATGCGCCACGGCATTCCCCTGGCCGGCAACTTTCTCCAGCAGGAGCTGGCGATCATCACCGGAGCAGTGGAAGCCATGATCGTCGACGTGCAGTGCATCATGCCGGCACTGGGCGACCTGTGCGACTGCTTCCACACCCGGTTTATCTCCACCTCACCCAAGGCCAAGTTTCCGGGCGCGATGCATATGGAGTTTCACGAGGAAAGGGCGCTCGAAATCGCCCGTGAGATCGTCGGCTCGGCGGTGGAAAACTTCGTCAACCGGGTTCCGGAAAAGGTCTTCATCCCGGAAGACAAGAC
>JBKHJD010000236.1:0-3682 GCA_046538315.1 Syntrophobacteria bacterium | reverse complement strand
GTAGGGGTCTGGGGTTCAAATCCCCACGTGCCTACCATTTTCTGTGTTGAGGGGCTGATAACAACATTCATGCAAAGCAAAAACTAGGATTCAGTACAAGGCATCGCGGAGGTAAGACTCGGGTGCCTTTTCTTATTTCCTGTAGATGAAGAGGCCATGGGTGAAATAAGGGTATTTTTGAAAAGTGGAGAGAACGAAAGGTTGCCCCGGGGTATAACGGTTGGTGAGGCCCTCAAGCGCCTGCAACCAGACAGGAACAATCCGGCGGTGGTCGCCATGGTAGAAGGCGAGCTGGTCGACCTCACTCGACCGCTGGAGCAGGACTGCACCATCGAGGCGGTGGACCGCAGCAGTGACGAGGCCCTGGAGGTGCTCCGCCACACTGCGTCGCACGTCATGGCCCAGGCTGTTCAGACCCTCTACCCGGAGGCGAAAATTACCATCGGTCCAGCGGTTGAAAACGGTTTCTACTACGACTTCGATTGCCCTGAGACCTTCAGTGCAGAGGACCTGCCAAAAATTGAGGCCAAAATGGAAGAGATCGTCCAGCAGGCCCTGCCCATCCAGCGTCAGGAACTGGAACGCTCCGAAGCGATCCGTCTGTTCACTGAGAGAAACGAGCCCTACAAGGTGGAAATGCTGGAAGAGCTGGACGAGCTGCGGGTATCGGTCTATGGGCAGGATGATTGGCTGGACCTGTGCCGCGGTCCCCACCTGGTGAACACAGGGGAGCTCAAGGCCTTCAAGCTCACTGGAGTAGCCGGAGCGTACTGGCGTGGCGATGAGCGCAATCGCATGTTGCAACGTATCTATGGAACGGCGTTTTTCTCCAGAAAGGAACTCAGCCGATACCTCCAGCTGCTGGAAGAGGCACGGAAACGGGATCACCGCAGACTGGGAAAGGAGCTCGATCTCTTCAGCGTCACCGACGAGGTTGGACCGGGCCTGGTCATCTATCATCCCAAAGGGGCTTTGCTCCGCCATGTGCTGGAGACCTTTGAGAAGGAGGCACATCTGCGCCGCGGTTACCAGATGGCCATCGGGCCGCAACTACTCAAAACAGAGCTCTGGAAAAAGTCCGGCCACTTTGACCATTACCGGGAAAATATGTACTTTACTGAATTGGACGGGCAGTCTTACGGCATCAAGCCTATGAACTGTCTTGCGCACATGCTCATCTACAATTCTAAAATCCGCTCATACCGAGACCTGCCCGTGCGTTATTTTGAAATGGGGATTGTCCACCGCCACGAAAAATCGGGTGTACTCCATGGGCTGACTCGTGTTCGTCAATTCACCCAAGACGACGCTCACATTCTGTGCACTCCGGAACAGCTCAATGATGAGATAAAGGGTATCATCGACTTTGCCATCGACATGATGGAGCTGTTTGGCTTTGAATACGAAATGGAAATCAGCACCAGACCCGGGCGGTCCATCGGCAGTGCCGAGGACTGGGAGAAAGCCACCTCCGCCCTGGAAAAGGCATTGCAGGACAGGCTGATCCCTTATGAAATCTGTGCCGGTGAGGGTGCTTTCTACGGGCCAAAAATCGATATGAAACTCAAGGACGCCCTGAATCGCCGCTGGCAGTGCGCCACTATTCAGTGTGATTTCACGTTGCCCGAGCGCTTCGATCTGACCTATATCGGCGCCGATGGCGACAAGCACCGGCCGGTCATGCTGCACCGCGTGCTTCTCGGCAGTATTGAGCGCTTCTTCGGGATTCTCATTGAACACTACGCCGGCGCTTTTCCCACCTGGCTAGCTCCGGTGCAGGCGATTATCCTGACAGTTACCGATCGGCACCAGCCTTACGGCGAGCAACTGTACGAGCAACTCCTGGCTGCCGGCATCAGGGTGGAAAAAGACTTCCGGAACGAAAAGCTCGGCTACAAGATCAGGGAAGCTCAGTTGCAAAAAATCCCATACATGCTGGTAGTGGGAGACCGCGAGGTGGAGGCTGGCGGAGTTTCACCCCGGCGCAGGGACGGCAAGGACTTGAAGCTCATGGCGACCACGGAGTTCATCGAACTCATCGAGGAGGAAAATGCGGTACCCTCTCGTATTTTCAAAACCGGCTAGCGGCGAATCCATACCACGGCATTCTGATCAACGCGTACCAGGGATAATTTGATCCACAATGTGGCGAATATTTGCGTATGTTTGAGCCATCTCTACGTTGATTCCTTCCTCGCAGATCGGCGGAGAAACGCCCTTTCTCCTGTCCAGGATACCGCCCTCACAGCGGGACTTGGAGAGGGTGCGGTCGGGAGTGAGGTGACAGGCCGGGGTACGCACAGATGATTTCCCTTGCGTATCCTCGCCGAGGAGCTGGGCGGAGTCGGTGGCGGTAGAGGGGCGCGCTTTCGTGACCAGGCACTGCTGCAAGAGTTTCTTCCCCTATACGGCGGGCGAAGACGCAGTCCCGATGCCGCCTAGTCCTGACGCTGCCCGGGGTTTCAGCGGAGGCTTGGAGGTTCCAGGGTAATGAGGAAAGGAGGGTAGCAACATAGCCAAGCAGGTCAACGTCAATCACAAAATCAGGGCTCCCCAGGTTCGTCTTATCGGTGTCGAGGGCACCCAACTGGGCATTGTCCCGCTGGCCGAGGCGCTGGCTCGTGCCGCGGAAGAAAAATTAGATCTGGTGGAGGTAGCACCCAAGGCAACGCCCCCTGTATGCAGGATTATGGACTATGGCAAGTACAAATACCAGCAAAGCAAGAAGCTGCAGGAGGCCAAAAAAAAGCAGTCCATGATCCAGGTAAAGGAAGTGAAGATTCGTCCAAAAACCGAAGAGCACGATTACCAGTTCAAACTGCGCCACATCAGACGTTTTCTCAAGGAAAAAAACAAGGCAAAGGTGACCATCATGTTCCGGGGGCGCGAGATCGCATACTCGGAGCTCGGTCTGAAGGTGCTCGAGCGCGTTATTGCCGACACTGAAGACGTGGCGGTTGTGGAACAGAAACCCAAGCTCGAAGGCAGGAACATGACTATGATTCTCGCTCCCTCCTAGTAAAGCCCGTAGTGTTTCGATTCGCATCTGGACTGAAGTGTCGTTCTGGATGCGAAGACTGTGTATTGCCTGCGCAGGAGGAACCCCTCAGTGCGTACCGTCTTCCGGCCCAGAGGACCAGATTGCCAAACAAGAGCAATTCTGAATGCATGAATCGAAGGACTGGGTCAGCTTCTGCTACTGCCCACACAAGAGGTTTCTGCCTCGCCGACAGTGAAGGGAACTCTTCGTAAAGGGTTGGCCGGACAAGCATAGGGACTCTCCAACCATTTTGTGCGGGCGAGGTTCTCCCAGGGAACGGGCCTTCCGGAAGTCACCGGGGTTCCAAAAATTTCCTTGACAACTCCCCCTCTTGAGGATATTGTTCCAGATTTGTTTCAAGAGACCGGCATGTTGGAGGGTCTATGCCAAAGCTCAAAACGAATCGTGGTGCTGCAAAGCGCTTCAAGATTACTGGAACCGGAAAAATCCGGCACCTGAAGGCCAACAAGAATCATATCCTGACGAAAAAGCCGCGGAAGCGCAAGCGAAACCTGCGCAAGCTCGCTTTCGTTGACCCTACCAATGTGCAGGCTGTTCGAAGACTGTTGCCCTATGCCTGAGTCTCTCAATTCACGAACATCCCGGCGGGTGCGGAGAACCGGGGCTCAACAGCCCGATGCC
>JBKHJD010000014.1:0-16742 GCA_046538315.1 Syntrophobacteria bacterium | reverse complement strand
GCTTGAGGTTGTCCAGCATCACCCGCAATTCCTTGGGACTTGCGGCATTCACCTGCATGGAGAGTACCTTGATGCCGTCTACTTCCTGGATGTCCTCACCCTGGGGGCCGAACTGCCGGCTCACGGCCTGGGCCTTCACCCTCTCCACTTCTTTTTCCAGGTTTCTTTGCTGGGCGAGAAGCTTCTCCACCCTCCCGGCGAGGTCCTCCGGCGCGCTCTTGAGCAGGGCAGCCGTCTGTTTCAGTGTTTTTTCCTGGGTCTGAATGTAATCGAGGGCAGCCTTGCCGGTAACGGCCTCGATGCGGCGGATACCGGCTGCCACAGAACTTTCTCCTGTAATCTTGAAAAGGCCGATATCACCGGTCTGGTCGCTATGGGTTCCGCCGCAGAGCTCCGTGGAATAATCGCCGATGGAGATCATGCGCACCTGATCCCCGTATTTCTCATCGAAAAGTGCCATAGCTCCCTGGGCAACCGCCGTGTCCATATCCGTGATCTGGGCGTTGAGGTCTTCGTTTTCCCTGATCCGCTCGTTGACCAGTTGTTCGATGGTGGCAAGCTGCTCGGGGGTGAGTGCTTCGCCGTGAGAAAAGTCGAAACGAAGCCGGTCCGGACCCACATAAGAGCCCTGCTGCCTGACGTGGTCGCCCAGAACCTTCCTCAGTATGTGGTGGAGGATATGGGTTGCGGTGTGGTTTCGTTCCGTGGCCTTCCTTCTTTGCCGGTCCACCGCAAGGCTGACCCTGTCTCCTACCCTGGCTGTGCCCTCCACTACCTCACAGGTGTGCACCAGCAGGTCACCGGGGACCTTCTGGGTAGTTTCCACCCTCAGGGTAAAGCCGTCACCCTTTATGAATCCGGTATCGCCAACCTGGCCGCCGGCTTCTCCATAGAACGGAGTCTTCTCGCAGAGTACATCCATGCGCTGGCCTGCGTTCACCTGGGAAACCGCCCCCTGCTCGCTGAGCAGGGCCACGATCACCGACTCGTCCTCGGTGCGCTCGTAACCGGTAAAGACGGTGGTTACTCCCTGGGCCGCAAGGCTCTTCAGGGCTTCAGAGGTCTCCATCACCCCGGAAACCTTGAAGGCCGCCCGGGATCGCTGGCGCTGTTCGGCCATGAGCCGGTCGAATCCCTCCTCATCCACCTCGAAGTCCTGCTCGCGCGCCATGTCCATAACGATATCGATGGGAAAACCATAGGTATCGTACAGTTTGAAGATAATCTCGCCCGGAAAGAACCTGCTGCCTGATTTCAGCAGCTTGTCTACCTCATCCTGAAGCCTGCTCAAGCCCCGCTCAAGGGTGGAGATGAAAGACTTTTCTTCATTGGTAAGCGCTACCTGGATATAGTTCCTGTTCTTGCCGATGCCCGGGTAGGTATCGCCCATGGCGGCGATAACCCCTTCTGCCACTCGATGGAGGAAGGGCTCCTCGATGCCCAGGAGCCTGCCATGCCGTACTGCTCTTCGAATGATCCGGCGCAGAACGTAACCGCGCCCTTCGTTGCTGGGCATCACCCCGTCACTGATGAGAAAGGTGGCGGCGCGGCCGTGGTCGGCGATCACCCTGATGGAGACGTCCTTTTCCGGGCTGCGGCCGTGCGCGTGGCCGCTGAGGTGTTCGATCACGCCGATGATCTCTTGAAAGAGGTCGATATCGTAGTTTGAAGGAACATTTTGCACTACTGCGGCAATCCGCTCCAACCCGGCGCCGGTGTCGATGGACGGAGCCGGCAGCGGCTCCATGGAGCCGTCGTCTCTTCGGTTGAATTGCATGAAGACCAGGTTCCACAGCTCCAGGAAACGGTCGCAGTCACATATGCCGGGAGCGCAGTCCGGCCCGCAGGCCATGTGCTCGCCCTGGTCGATGATGATCTCGGAGCAAGGGCCGCAAGGGCCGGTATCGCCCATGGCCCAGAAGTTCTCACTGGTGGGAAGAGTGAGGATCCTTTCTTCGGGAAGGTACCTGCTCCATTCCTCAAGGGCCTCCTGGTCCACTCCTATGCCCATTTCGCGGTCGCCCTCGTGCACTGAGGCATAGAGGGTGTCTCTGGGAAGCTTGACATGGTCGACAAGAAACTTCCAACCGAAGCGGATGGCCTCTTTCTTGAAATAGTCGCCGAAGGAAAAATTGCCGAGCATCTCGAAGAAGGTGTGATGCCGGGCGGTGCGGCCGACGTTGCGCAGGTCATTGTGTTTGCCGCCGGCTCGCATGCATTTCTGGCAGGAGGTGGCCCGCACATAGTCCCGCTTTTCCTCGCCCAGAAGCGGTCTCTTGAACTGGACCATGCCTGCGTTGGTAAAGAGCAGGGTGGGGTCGTCCTGGGGCACCAGCGAGGAGCTTTTGACAATGGTGTGCTCGTTTGACCGGAAGTATTCAAGGAATGCTTTCCTGAGCTCGGCTGTCTTCATGACTCCGCAGTTTCCTCGTCCCCATTGTGGGCTGCCGTAAGACCGTAGCTTTCCCGGACCTTTCGCTCGATCTCGCTGCACGTATCGGGATGCTCCTGCAAGAAAGTTTTGACGTTCTCGCGCCCCTGGCCCAGACGTTCTCCACCATAGGAGTACCAGGCGCCGCTTTTGTCCACAATACTCAGGGCTGTGGCCATGTCCAGGATGTCCCCTTCCCTGGAGATTCCCTGGCCGTACATAATGTCGAATTCGGCCTCTTTGAAAGGCGGCGCCAGTTTGTTCTTGACCACCTTGACGCGGGTGCGGTTGCCGATTACCTGTTGTCCATCTTTGATGGGGCCGAGGCGCCGGATGTCCATCCGCAGCGATGCATAGAATTTGAGGGCGTTGCCGCCTGTGGTTGTCTCGGGATTGCCGAAAAGCACGCCCAGTCTCATGCGGATCTGGTTGATGAAGATAACGGTGGTTTTGGACTTGCTGATTGCCGCGGTCAATTTGCGCAGGGCCTGGGACATGAGCCGAGCTTGCAGGCCCATGTGGGCATCGCCCATCTCTCCTTCGATTTCGGCCCGCGGCACGAGAGCAGCCACCGAGTCGATGACCACGCCGTCCATGGCGCCGCTGCGTACCAGCACTTCAGCGATTTCCAGGGCCTGCTCACCGGTATCGGGCTGGGAGATGAGCAGGTCGTCGACGTGTACGCCCAGTCTTCGAGCATAGCTGAGATCGAGGGCATGCTCGGCGTCGACGAAGGCCGCTATCCCTCCTTTTTTGTGAGCTTCGGCGACAATGTGCAGGGCCAGAGTTGTCTTGCCCGAGGATTCCGGGCCGAAAATCTCCACCACCCGTCCCCGGGGCACGCCACCCAGTCCCAGAGCCACATCAAGAGACAGGGAGCCTGTTGAAATCACCGGGATGTCGGCAACCGTACCGTCGGTGCCGAGCCGCATGATGGCTCCCTTGCCGAATTGCCGTTCAATCTGGCTCATGGCCAGCTCAACGGCTTGTTGTCTTTCCTCTGCGCTCGACATACTCTCTTCCCTTTGTCTGGATTGTTTTCTGATGATAATCTGCCGATGCCAGCCCTGCTCCTGGTTCCACACCTGTTGGCTGCACATCAAGGTGATGCAGCTGTGCCAAGAGGCATGCGGTGCAGTTTCGTGTAGATCGCCCCTGTCGGCGTCAGATCACTTTTATACAATATAATTTCAACCACGTCAAAAGGATTGAATTCCGGTAGCTTCGCGGTAGCCATAGCATTGATAAGTGCCTGCCGCCTGCGGCTGTCCTTGAGACGACCAAGAGTAAGATGAGGATGAAATGGGCGCTGTTCACGAGCAAACCCGAGCGGCACCAGAGCGTCCTCGATACGAGCCTGTATGCGACCGAGCCGTTCTGTCTCCCCCCGCAAGCCGACCCAGATGATCCGCGGTTTGCGCTCGTGGGGAAAGACCCCCAGGCCGTCAGCGCAGAGGCTGAGACACGGCTCGTTGTGTACCTCCCGGCCTGCAGCGGCAACGATAGGCTCTACCTGGACCGGGTCGATGTTGCCCAGAAATTTCAGGGTAAGGTGAATGCTGGCAGGATGTACCCACCGCACTCCGGTATTCGTCTGTTTGAAGTGAGACTGGATTTGTGCAAGCCCTTGCCTGGTTTCTTCCGGCAGGTCTATGGCAATGAATGTGCGGATCACGTCTGCCTCCAGATCTGACGGGGTTTTTCGGTACGGTTCGCTGAGGCTCGAGTTTCAGCCACGAATTACACGAATTGCACCAATAGCCCTTGCCTTCGGCATGATCAATCACCATGAAGTGATCATTGTAGTTTTTAAAACTTTCGTGAAATTGGTGAAATTCGTGGCTAAAGATTGGCTCCACCGTTCTTCAGGTTCCAGGGAAAAAGGAAGCATCGACCATCGCCCTTCTCATCCAGTCCAGGGCGGTGTGCGCGGTGACGGTCTTGATTTCGTGTCGCGTTCCTCGAAACTGGAAACGTTCAAGCCGAAGCCGTTCCTCGTGCAGTAGAGCCAGGAATACGGTTCCTACCGGTTTTTCGGCAGTTCCGCCGCTCGGGCCGGCAATCCCGGTTACAGCCACGGCCAGGCTTGCTCCACTTTCTTTCTGTATACCCCGCACCATGGCATCAGCCGTCTCGGCACTCACAGCCCCGCACCGGTCAATAATTTCCGGAGGCACATGGAGGTGGGCCACCTTGGCTGCGTTACTGTAGGTGACCATGCACCGGTCGAAGTAAGTAGAACTTCCCGAGACCTCGGTAATCAGATGGCCGATAAGGCCTCCCGTACAGGATTCAGCCACGGCCAGGGCCACTTTCTTCTGCCCGAGCAGGCGGCCTACCACCTGTTCCAGGGTGTCATCGCCCTCGCCGTAGACATAAAGTCCGAGACGCTTCCTTACGGAGCGAGCGGCCTCCTCCAGCGTGGCGTCGGCCTCTGCCTCAGTGGGCGCACGCACTGTCAGGCTCAGGTGGTTTTCCGGGAAACGAGGCAGGTAGCCGAGGCGAACAGAAGAGTATTTCCCCGCCACATCCGCCAGGCGTTTGGCTATCTCTGACTCGCGGAGTCCAAAAATATGCAGGATCCGGGACCGCAGTGCCATTTGCCCGGGGAACTTCTGCCGGAGCGTGGGCAGGACAAAGTCTGCCAGCATGTCGGCCATTTCATCGGGAACCCCCGGCAGAAAGAAGAGGGGTTTCACCGCATCACCGATATAGAATCCGGCCCTGGGGCGGCTGCGGTCGATCCGTTGGGCCCCCTGGGGGAGGTCAGCCATCTTGGCGATGCCCGGGGTCATGGAGATGTTGACTTTCTTGAGGTGGTTTGTAAGGATTTCCCAGGAAACGGAATCGCGACGCAGAGGGCGGCCCAGGGCCGCGGCCGCTGCAGCGCTGGTACGATCGTCTTCAGTGGGGCCCAGGCCGCCGGTTAGCACCACGAAGCTGGCTCGCTCCATGGCCTGGAGCAAGGCAGTACTGATGTCCTCTTCTTGATCCCCGACCACCGTTACCCAGCGGAATTCAAAACCGCCGAGCCCCAGATGACGGGCGATGTGAGCGGCATTGTTGTTGGCAACCCGGCCCTGGAGCAACTCGTCGCCAATGGTTATCAGCTCGCCTGGCATGGCTCTCCTTTCAAGTGTCCGTAGTCAGTTGTCCGTTGTGTGTATTTCTCGGCCACGAATTACACCAATAGCTCTTGCCTTCGGCTTGATAAATCAAGATGAACTGTTCCTTTTTAGCCACGAATTACACCAATAGTTGTTTGCCTTCGGCATGATACGTCACGATGAATTAATCTTTATACTTTTTTTAAACTTTCGTGAAATTCGTGGCTAACGATTGTCTTCATTTCAGCCACGAATTACACGAATTGCACTAATAGTCGCTTTGTTTACCGTGATTCATGCATTTGCTATGAAAATAAAGAATATGCATAAATCTCTTGTTGTAAATCTAACCTTTCGCGAAAATTCGTGAAATTCGTGGCCAATGATTATCTTCATTACGAATCAGCTGAGATTGAGAAAGAGCAGCAGAACCCTGAGGCTCACGTTGGCATAGATGCCGGCAGCTACATCGTCCATAACCACACCCCAGCCTCCCCGAAGGCGTCTTTCCAGGCTGCCGATGGGAGGGGGCTTGAGGATGTCGAAACAACGAAACAGAACAAAGCCCAAAGAGATGGTCCACAGGGTAAGGGGAAGCCACAGAAGAGTAATCACAAAACCACACATCTCATCAATGACGATGGGACCAGGATCCCGGCCGCCCAGGAGGATTTCCGCTTTGCCCGAGATCCAGACCGCGGCACCTACAAACAAGACAGCGCTCAAAAGCTGCACTTGACGATCCGCCTGGTGTGCAAGCATCACCACAGGAATGGCGGCAAAAGTGCCCCAGGTTCCGGGGATTCTGGGAAGGAAACCGGAAAAAAAGCCGGTGGCCAGGAACACAACCAGGTCGTCTTTGCGAAGGGTACCTGTGTGATTGGAAGACACTGTTGTAACCTTGCCGGGTTATCCAGGTAGACGCGGTGACATGCCGATAGGACGATGCGGCGAAAAGCCATTCATCCACGCGTTCTCCGGCTCCCCGCGTCTTCTCGGTCAGCGTGGGCTCAGCCGGCGTCTCCGCCCTGTGTCCGCTTCTTTTCCAAGTCGCTTCCGCGCCTGGAGCAAAGCTTCCTCATACACACACCGCAGCGGAGCCCCGTTCCGTTTTGCTGCACGCCGGCAGGCGTCGTATTCGGGTGCCAGAGTACCGTCACCCTCGAGATCGCCGGCTACCTTGACGGGCAGGCGCCCGTAACGGGTTTGGACCCGGATAGTACGTCGAGGCAGACTGTAGCGCTCCACCTTGTGGATGCGTACGCCGAGACTGGTGGTTTCCCTGAAGAGAATCTGGAGAATCCGCTCGCGCAGGGCCTCCGGCAGCAGCACCCGGAGCAGTTGCCCGGGACGATCCTTTTTCATCTGGGCCGGCAGCACATTGACATCCAGAGCACCGCTCCTGAAAAGAGACTCCATGAGATGACCATAGAATTCAGGGTTCATGTCATCAATGCTGGTCTCCAGCATGAGGAGACCTTCCCGGTGCATGGCTGCTGTGCCCTGCCCCAGGACCACGCGGAGGAGATTCGGGGGATGACTCTCCGGATGCCGGCCGACTCCGTAACCAACCCGCTCAATTTTCATGCTCACCATGCCGCCGAACTCCGAGCTCAGAGTGGTGACAATGGCGGCGCCTGTGGGAGTGACAAGCTCCCGCTTCTGCCCCGAATCGTAGACCGGCACACCCTCGAGCAAGGCGAGAGTCGCCGGTGCCGGAACCGGCAGCAAGCCGTGCTGGCACTGGACGAAACCACGGCCAAGGGGCAAAGGCGATACCGCAAGCCGCTCTATGTTGAGGGCGTGGATACCGATGCAGGTACCAATGATGTCCACGATGGAGTCAACCGCACCCACCTCGTGGAGATGCACCTGTTCAGGGGGAAGATCGTGCACCCTGCCTTCCACTTCGGCGATTCGCTGCACTATGGCCGAGCCCCTCTCTTTGACGGCTACCGGTAAATTGCTGTCGGCGATAAGCCTCTGAATGTCAGCACAGGAGCGGTGCGGGTGTTCCTGAGACTCAACCTTCACATGCACTCTGGTTCCGCAGAGATACCCTCGTTTTTCCCGGGCTACCTCGATGCGATAACCGGCAACAGGAAGGCGGGAGAGATGTTGAGTGAGGACCTCCGGATCGAGGCCGAGATCCACCAGGGCGCCGAGGATCATGTCGCCACTGATTCCGGAAAAGCAGTCAAAGTAGGCGATACGCATGGGCAAAATCAGCCGGGTCCCTGGATTCATACATCCATGTAAGGGTGCAAACCCCAGAGTCACGGCTCATCGAGCAATTCTTCCAGTGCATCACCTGTGCAATCGCGAGGCGCTCTTTACTGGAAAGTAAACTGCGAAATACGAAGGTAATGATCAATCAGGCGGCTGTAATAGGCAACAGCCTCTCGATCAGGAGCTTCCTGATAGATAATCTCTTTTTTGCCATTTTCCACCTTGTCGCGCTTCTGAATGACGCCTTTCTCGCAGTAGTAGTTGCAGGCGTTTTCAAAGGTGATACGGGAGATGCTCTCGAAACGCTCGATTATTTCCTGCTTGTAGAGTCTCGTTGCCAGTGACTTGACCTTTTTCGAGAAATCCCTTTCACTGTAAGGCTTCTTGGCCAGATACTTGGTGGCCCTCAGGACAATCCAGTAGGCCTCAAAGTAGTTTCTCAAAAGGTTTGCAAAAGAAGACAAGGCTTTCAGGCCTTGATGAGAAATTCGATAGGTCCCCTGGTGGTTATTGCCAGGGACTATGAAACCCTGGGAAGTAAAGTATGAGAGCACCTGGCCGATGGTTTCCTGGAGATCATCCTCGGCATCGTAGACAAATTCAAACTTGAAGAAATTCCTGAAAAACCTCAAGTCGTTCTCGATTCCTTCCAGATCAAATTCGAAGGTTTCCTTGGCCAGGATGGCGGTGGATACATAGGCGGCTGGAAGCAGGAAGTGAATCATGCTGTTCTTGTAGTACTCCAGCTGGAGCCTGCTGGCGTCGTCTATGGTGTAGATGCGTTCCTCGTCGTCGGTGTCCTCTTCGTCAGCCAGCAATTCCAGCCATTTGCTCTTTTCCATCAGACTTATGGTGTCCTGCACCGTCTTTGCCCGGTCCTGGAGAGTGTCCGCCATGCGCACTCCCCGGTACTGAAGATAGTCATAGTAGATGCGGATGATGAGCTTGACTTCAGCCAGGGAGATACCCCGTTTCGGGGTGGTGAGAAAGGCTGCGGCAACGAGGGCAAAGGGTGTCACCAGGGAAGCCTGGTTGATGCTGTAGATGATGCGCCAGCCCAGATCACGATACATGGCGTGCCGCTCTTTGGGGTTCATGGTAGTGAAATCCAGGTTGACACGCGCCATATACTGCTTCAAGGAAAGCGGTTCGGCAAATTGCACGTATACCTTGCCATAGCGTTTTTTCAGGAAACGGCGGGCACGCACCAGCTGGGAGATGTTCTCCTTTTGCTTTCCGCTTCCCTTTACCTCCTTCAGGTATGCCCCCTCTTCCAGAACTCGATCGTAGTTGAGGGAAGTGGGCACAAAGATCAGATCGTCGCAGGAGCCCTCTTCAACCGCCTGGATGAGAATGGCGAGCAGGCCGAGTTTGGGCAGTACAAGTTTGCCGGTTCTGCTGCGTCCGCCCTCGATGAAAAACTCGATGTTGTAGCCCTCCTGTACCAGGGTTTTGATATAGGTGGCGAAGACCTCGGCGTAGAATTTCTGGCCCCAGAAACTGCGACGAATGAAGAAGGCCCCGGATTTACGAAAGATGGGCCCTACGGGCCAAAAGGCGAGGTTCCTGCCGGCGGCGACGTAGGGCGGCGAGAGGTTGTGCTGGTAGAGCAGATAGGAAAGGATCAGGTAATCGATGTGGCTCTTGTGGCAGGGTACATAGACGATAGGCGCCTGCTTTGCCGCCTGTTTAACCCGGTTGAGAGAGTCCACATCCAGGTCGATGCCGTCGAAAAGGGTATTCCAGACCCAGGTCAAAATACGAGACCAGAGCTGCACATAGGTCATGTTGCAGTCAGTGGCGATCTCTTGCAGGTAACCATCGGCCTCCATGCGGACAGCCTCGAGGTTCAGATTGTTGGACCGGGCGCGCCGCTCCATGTAATTTTGCAGCCTCCTGTTATGGAGGACAATCTCTTTTAACTCCAGGCGGCTTTTCGTGACCGGTCCGGTGACCACCCGGCGGTGCAGATCAATGCGATCGGTGAGTTCACGGCAGAGGCGAAAGGCGCGATCGGTGTCGCTGGAGTTCTGGTTTTCCTGCTTGCCCAGCCATTCCCGCAGGTTGAGAGGCTCGGCCACCTCCAGAACGTTGTGCTTGTAATTGCGCAGAAAGGTGACCAGTTTGCGCAGTCGCCCGGGTCTCTCCTTGTTGCCGAAGAAAATGTCCACAAGGCTCTGTTGACGTTTTTCCGGACCTTTGCCGTGAAAGATGATGCAGGGCACGAGAATGATGGGCGATTCCGTCTGGCGCTGAATTTCCAGAAAGAGATGAAGCGGGTCCTGCTCGACAAGGCCGAAACGCCGGTAGTAGCCGATTTTTCCTATGAGAAAGAGCACTGTGGGATCGCCGCGAAGGAGTGTTTCTCGATAAAAGCCCGTGTGATACGGATTGGGGAAATGGCCGTTTTTCAAGTAGCAACGCAGAAATGAAGCGAGAAGACGCAGAGAGCGCCAGGCGGGAAGCCAGAGGAGCTGCCGCATATCAAAGGCCACTCGTGGTGGTCGCAAACCAGCCTCACCCAGCCGGGCGTTGAGAAACAGAAAGTCGAGCCGGCTCCGGTACTTGGCCGCGTAGACAATCGTGCCTTGCTTTTCCAACTCGGAGAGCAGGTGCTTTTGAGTATCGAGAAAGGAAGCCCTGGAGGAGATCCTTTCCAGCAGTCTAGTCAGTAGTGAAGTAGAGGCAAACTCCAGTGTACAACCCGGGTCTGAAAGGGAGTCGCTGCTCTGGGTGGCTCCGTGCTGGTCAGGAGTTGATTTTTGTTGGAACAGAAACATGCAGGTTTTTTGTCAGTGCTTTGATTCGCAACAACACTTGCGTGTGATTACGGATGTAAAGAGTATGTATTGTTCACTCAGCACCAGCTCCTGAGGCCTTCGAGAATTTGTCTGCCTTCGGCCCGAATCATGGCCGAGGGCAGGCCGAAGAGAACTCGCCGCAGGCAGCAGGGAAAAGGTATACTAGCCAGTCTGCGGTAATGGAAAAACCCAAGTCAAATTACACTAGCAGATTTACAGGCCAAAACCAACTGGTTTTTGGGCAAGCAATTGAAGCCCTGTGGAGATCCGCCAAGTATGGCTGCGTGTTTTTTTCAGATTGACAACATGTCTGCAATAGGCTTACCATACCATACCCCCGAGGCAGCTTCGGGTTATGCAGTTCCAGTGGGTCATTTCCCCTTGGCGCATACAATGTGAGTAAGTTTCAAGGCTGTTTGTTCATCTCCTATTCAACATTCCATGTTGGAGGTTCGATGTCCGACGTTCATCTTTTTCAGCGGGATCTTCGCCGGGGAGGAAAGAGGGGTATTTCCGGAAGGACGCTGGGTATCTGTGGGCTTTGCATGGGAGGCAAAAGCTGAAAACCGAAAGTGGCCGGTTCCCCGATGTAAATCATCTTCTTTTTTTTCATGTCATACTATAGTATGATAATGCGCGTGTGACCAAGTTCACGTGAGGCCCCTGGATGCAAGAGCTGTTTTGATCGAGCGCACGGTACTTACGGCGCGACCGGCCCGGTCCCAGATGCTTTACCACGTGCTGTATGCAGTCTCGCCGTTAACGTGCGGGAAACCGAAAGATGTGATCGGTGGAGAGCGGTATTTCCAGGCAACAATACCTCAGAGACCTCGCGACGCCAAGTTGAAAGGCGTAGTTTGTATCGATCTTCGGGGAAAACCTGCCTGCTCATTCGCTTTCCTTGAGCAACCTGGATACAACCCGAGTGAAGCTCCGTGCAGCCCGGCCGCAGCAGGCGGGACCGGGGATGCGCTTGCCCTCTAGAACAGGTTCTTTGGGACATTCAACAGGGCGAGCCGGATCACTTCAAGGACGAAAAGCTCATGTTTTTCACTGGTACTCTCTACGTTGCCCTGGCAGTTTTCGGACTTGGCCTGGTGTACAAGATTTCAACCTGGTTCAGGTACAACATCGGAGGGGATGCCGGCAAGATTCCTGCCTCAACCCGGATTTCTGCCGGTATCAAGGGAATTGTATTTGTTTTATGCAGCAGGAAAATCTTCACACTCATGCGTGTGTTGATTCTGGACGTCCTCCTCCAGGTGAGGCTTTTGCGGCAGGACTTTCTCAGATGGCTCATGCACATCTGTCTCTATGTTGGTTTTATGCTGCTTTTGTTGATGCATGCTTTGGATGCATTCATAACTTCCGCTATCTTTCCGGAATACTATTCCACTGTCAATCCGTTTCTGTTTCTCCGGGACCTGTTCGGTTTCCTGGTAATCGTTGGCATAGCCATTGCGCTCTATCGCCGCTTTATTTTGAAGGTGCCTCGTCTGCGAACTAACGCCCAGGATTATTATGCCATCATCCTTCTGGCCGTTATCATATGCACCGGTGTGCTTCTGGAAGGCACAAAGATAGTGTCTTATACCAGATACAAGGAGATGGTGCTGGACTACACCATTCAGGCTGGCGGAGAAGAGCTCAGAGCTCTGGAGGCCTACTGGGTGGACAAATTTGGTGTGGTGTCTCCCAACGTGGAAGGGCCCTTTGATGAGGAGACCCTGGAGCTGGGCAGAGCAGCCCACGAGATGTCGTGCATCCAGTGCCACTCCCGTCCCCAATGGGCATTTGTCGGCTATGCCGTGGCCAAAACCATCAGTCCCATGGCTCTGGGGTTGGACAGGGCTCATTTGCCCACCTTTCTCTGGTATATACACTTTCTGGCCTGCTGGCTGGGTCTGGCATATCTGCCTTTCAGCAAGATGTTTCACATATTTGCCGGCCCCTTGAGTCTTCTGGCCAATGCTGTTATGGATAGGGAAAAGTCGGCTACGGCCAATATCGCCACCAGGCAGGTTATGGAGCTGGACGCCTGCACTCATTGTGGCAGCTGCACCCTGAACTGCTCGGTTGGTATCGCCTTCGAGTCGATCCCGAACCTGAATATTCTTCCCTCCGAAAAAATAGCCTCGATAAAAAAGCTTGCCTCCGGGAGAAAAGTCGGTGAACAGGAGCTCAGGGATATCCAGGAAGGGATCTATCTGTGCACAAATTGCGAGCGTTGCACCGTGGTCTGCCCTGTTGGAATAAACTTGCAGGATCTATGGTTCAAGACCAGAGAGACTCTCCTGGAGAAGGGCTATCCCGAGTGTCTCACGCTTTCTCCCCTTTCCTTTTACCGTGGATTGGTGCGCGAGCGACTGGTTGACGACGGGTACCGGGAGCCCCTGGATCGGGCCAGGGAGGCTATTGCCTCCAGGTGCCATTTGATGGTTTCGCCGGATAGACCCCTGCCTTTGACAGGGGCCGACAGAGAGTTCAGGAGCGATCTGAGTCTTTCAGCCCAGGCAAGCACCTTTTCGGTTTGTTTTGGTTGTGAGACCTGCACTACCGTATGTCCTGTGGTAGCCAACTACGACAACCCCGAGGAAATCCTGGGAATGCTGCCCCACCAGATTATGCATTCGTGTGCATTGGGCGTGAGGGACCTGGCCCTGGGCTCAAACATGCTCTGGGACTGCCTTACCTGTTATCAATGCCAGGAGCAGTGTCCCCAGGGGGTACGCATTACAGATATTCTCTATGAGCTCAAAAACCGGGCGGTCAAACAGGTAAGGGAAAAGACCTCTGAACAGATGGATAAGAACTCATGAAATTTGCACTCTTTCTCGGTTGCAACATACCGGCCCGGCTCGGTCAATACGAGACTTCGGCAAGGGCTGTTCTGGGCAGGCTCGGTGTGGGATTGGTGGACATCAAGGAATTTAACTGTTGCGGGTATCCTCTGCGAAATCTTGATTACAAGACCTTTGTTCTTTCTTCAGCCAGAAATCTGGCCCTGGCAGAAAGAAAGAACCTGAATCTTTTGACTCTGTGCAAGTGTTGCTACGGCAGTCTCAAGAAGGCGGAGCATCTTCTCAAGGAAGATGCTTCTTTGCGGCAGGAAATCAATGCCATCCTGAAAAGAGAGCATCTTGAATACAGGGGAAAGGTGGAGGTCAAGCATCTCTTATCTGTTCTCTACCATGAAGTAGGCATTGGGCCCATCAAGGAAAAGGTAGAGAGAACGTTTGTGGACCTGAGAATCGCCACCCACTATGGCTGCCACGCTTTACGGCCAAGCCAGATAGTTGCATTCGACGATCCGGTGGCACCTTCCATATTTGATCAACTGGTGGAGCTAACCGGGGCTGCGAGCATTTCCTGGCCAAGGCAACTTGAATGTTGCGGTGCACCCCTCTGGGGGATTAACGATAATCTGTCCATGGATTTGACCGAGAAGAAGCTGGCAGACGGTAAACAATGTGGTGCTGACTATCTGTGCACTGCCTGTCCCTACTGTCAGATCCAGTTCGACACGGTCCAGAAGATGATTCTCTCTACGCGCGGCGGCGATCATCGGCTTCCCTCTGTTCTCTATCCCCAGCTTCTTGGACTCAGCATGGGCGTGGATGCAAAGACTCTGGGACTGCACAAAAACCATCTGCCCATAAATGGCATAGAGGGTTTTCTCCGCATACCGGAGCCAGAGGAAGAGGTGACGGAAGAGGCAAAGCAGGCATCCTGACAATACTTAGATGGATGAATCACGGGAAAGAAAGCGACAATTGGTGTAATTCGCGGCCAAGAATTGAAGGGTGACGGAGGCAATCATTAGCCACGAATTACACGAATCTCACGAAACAGTAAGATCTGGTAACAACAGCTTCTATGCATATTCTCTTTTCCATAGCAGTGGCCATCCTGAAATACCATTATTTCCTCCCCCTCGACGGGAGAGGAAAAAGGCGGCGGGGTCGGCATCCCGTAACAGACCTTTCGCAGGGGGCTGGAGGCTGAAGGAAAAGGCAAGAGGAAAAGATGGCACAGAATAAAATCGGTGCGGTAATGGTGGTGGGTGGCGGCATTGCCGGGATGCAGGCTGCCCTGGATCTGGCCGATTCCGGCTATTACGTCTACCTGGTGGAAAAGTCTTCCTCCATAGGGGGTATGATGTCCCAACTGGACAAGACCTTTCCCACCAACGACTGTTCCATGTGAATCCTCTCGCCCAAGCTGGTCGAGGTCGGCCGGCATCTCAACATCGAACTGCTGACCCTGTCAGAGGTGGAGAGCGTCTCCGGCGAGGCAGGTAATTTTGAAATCAAAATCAGGCAACATCCCCGCTACGTTGACACGGATAAATGTATCGCATGTGGTGCCTGCACGCAGAAATGTCCCGCCAAGGTTCCGAATGAGTACGATGCTGGTCTCGACAAGCGCAGAGCCATCTATGTGAAGTACGCCCAGGCTGTTCCCCTCAAATACGCCATTGACGCCGAACACTGTGTCTACTTTAAAAGAGGTAAATGCAGGGCCTGTGAGAAACTCTGCCCCGCCGGGGCCATCAATTTCGACGACCAGGAAAAACAGCTGACTATTACCGTGGGTGCGGTTGTGCTGGCCTCCGGCTCTGCGGTCTTCGATCCCGGTCTGCGCGATATTTACGGCTACAATAGATCCCCCAATGTGGTAACCAGCCTGGAATTTGAACGGATCCTTGCGGCAACAGGTCCGTACAGCGGGCATCTGCTCAGGCCATCCGACAGGAAGGAGCCGGGGAAAATCGCCTGGATCCAGTGTGTGGGCTCCAGAGATGTCCACCCGGGAACGAAACCGTATTGTTCGGCGGTGTGCTGCACCTATGCCGTAAAAGAAGCCGTTGTGGCCAAAGAGCACAGCAAGAATTCTCTTGATACGGCCATATTTTACATTGACATGCGAACCCAGGGAAAAGACTTTGAAAGATATTACAACCAGGCCAAAGAGGCAGGAGTCCGTTTCATAAAGTCCAGAATCAGCGCCGTTTCTCCGGTGGATGAGACGGGAAGCCATTGTATCCGCTACATTGACGAAGCCGGCAGGAAAGTTGAAGAGACGTTCGATATGGTGGTGCTTTCCGTCGGTCTTGAACCACCCCCTGGTGTACAAGAGCTAACAGGGAAGCTGGGCATCGAACTGGATCATTACAGCTTTGCCAAAACGAAGAGCTTCTACCCTGTGGCGACTTCAAGGCCTGGTATCTATGCTTGTGGCCTTCTTCAGGGGCCCAAGGACATACCTTTTTCGGTGATGGAGGCGAGCGCCGCGGCCAGCGCCGCCGGCAGCGACCTGGCCGAGGCTCGAGGCACCCTGGTCCAGGAGAAGACCTTCCCGAAAGAGCAGGACGTCCTGGCCCAGATACCGCGCGTTGGGGTGTTTGTGTGTAACTGCGGCGCCAATATTGGCAATATAGTCCGAGTTACCCAGGTAGCAGAGTATGCCAGGACTCTGCCCTACGTTGCGTATGTGGAGGAGAACCTTTTCACCTGTTCCCAGGATGCCCAGGACAGCATGCGGCAGGTTATTGTCGAGCAGAAGCTGAACCGGGTGGTGGTTGCCGCCTGCTCGCCGCGAACCCATGAGCCGCTTTTCCAGGAGACCATGAAGGCAGCCGGCCTCAACAAGTACCTCTTTGAGATGGCCAACATCAGGAACCAGGACTCCTGGGTGCACCAGAACGACCCGGACACTGCCACCGAGAAGGCCAAAGACCTGGTGCGAATGGCGGTGGCCAAGGCGACTCTCCTGGAAGCTCTGGAGGAGCAGAGCTTTGCCATTACCCCGGTGGCCCTGGTAGTGGGGGGCGGCCTCGCCGGAATGCGGGCTGCCCTGAGTATTGCCCAGAGCGGCTATGAGGTCCATCTTGTAGAGAAAACCGACAGGCTGGGAGGGCAGGCAAATCACATCTACTGGACCTGGAAAGGAGAAGATGTCCAGGCGCTTCGGAGGGATCTGGAAGAGTCAGTTCGTCAGCATCCCCTGATATCGGTGCACCTCGGTGTCGAAGTGACGGAGACGAGCGGCTTCGTGGGAAACTTTCGTACCACTTTAACCGGTAGAGAGACCAGGGAGACCACGAACATCGATCACGGGGCGGTGGTGCTTGCCACCGGCGGCGAGATGTATCGCCCCAAGGAACACCTGTAC
>JBKHJD010000235.1:0-3688 GCA_046538315.1 Syntrophobacteria bacterium | reverse complement strand
GGCCTCGGCTCTCACCATAGGTGCAGGTGGATCGGTGGGTCGAGAAGGCCCTATCATCCATATCGGTTCCTTCGTGGGCTCGGCGGTGTCGCAACTCGCAAAACTGGGCAGGGATCAGGAACGAATCCTCATGAGCTGTGGTGCGGCGGCAGGCATCAGTGCCACGTTTGATGCGCCCATTACGGGGATGCTCTTTGCAGTGGAAATCTTGCTCGGAGATTTCGCCCTGAGGAGTTTTACCCCCACGGTGCTGGCTTCAGTTACGGCAGCGATGGTTTCCGGCTTCCACCTCGGAAGTTTCCCGGCATTTAGAATCCCTTTCTTCCAGATAGGCTCTCTCTGGGAGTACGGGCTCTATCCACTGCTGGGAGTATTGAGTGGACTGGTTGCCGTTGCCTTTAGTTTTTCGCTGTATTTCTGTGAAGATCGTTTCAACGCACTCAGGATGCCTGTATGGGCGAAGTCCACTCTGGGGGGATTATTACTGGGCAGTATGCTGCTGGTCGTACCTCAGGTTTTCGGCGTGGGCTACGGCGCCATCAACCTGTGCCTCATGAACAAAATAACGCTCGGCCTCATGGCCGCGCTCATCGTTGCCAAAATCCTGGCCACTTCCATCAGCCTCGGCTCCGGTTCTGCAGGAGGCATCCTGGCACCTTCTATCTTCATCGGTGCTATGACCGGTAGCACCTTCGGGGTACTGGCGGGTCAATGGTTTCCGCTGGCGGACACCTCACCGGCGAGCAGCTATGGTCTGGTGGGCATGGGTGCTCTGGTTGCCGGGGCTACGCATGCACCGGTAACAGCAATTCTCCTCATCTTCGAGCTCTGCGACCAGTACACCATCATTCTGCCCCTGTTGCTTGCCTGCATCCTGAGCACCATTACGGCATCCTCCCTGAGACGCGGGTCCATCTACAGCCTGAAACTCGTGCGACGGGGAATAGAGATTTCCCACGGCCGGGAGCAGACCATTTTGAAGAACATTACCGTCAGGGAGGTGATGATTGACAAGGTTCAGAGCGTGCTGGAGTCAGCTCCCATGGAGACGGTGCTGGAGCTGTTCCACAGGTTCAATCTCTCCTGCCTCACGGTTGTAACTCCCCAGGGCGAACTGGTCGGGATCATAACTTTCCACGATATTGCCGGAGCCGCCTCCGAGGAAGAGATGCGCTATTTGCTCATAGCACGGGATGTGGCAGACACGGAGGTGCACACGCTCATGCCGGCCGACACACTGCAGAAGGCTCTGGCGGAGATGGAGAATGAAAGAGTGGCCCAGATGCCGGTGGTTGCTGGAGACGGTTCCAGGAGACTTGTTGGACTGGTTCTTGAAAAAGATGTGATCGCCGCCTACGAGCGTGAGCTCAAACTGCGATGGCTGGCAGAAGGACGGTAAGGAGGAAATTCTCCGAACTCTATGCTCCTCTTTTTTAAAAAGAAGCTTTTCAGCCGGTCTGGTCTACAGATGGCCAATCTGTTCCTGGTGGTCCTGGTAGTCTTGACTTTTGCTTTCTGCCTGTTGCTCTATAGCGGTATGGTTTCAACCAGGGAAAGCCTTGATCTTCTGGATCGCAGCCACCTGGTGCCCCCGGCGGTACTGGCGGAACTCAGTGAACGCTATCAGTGGAAGCAGACTCTGGACATGGTGCTCATTGTGATGTCTGCCTCCATGGGAGTTGCTTTGTTTATCATCTACCGCTATCTGGTTCGGGTATCGACAACCTTGAGGGAAGTACGTACCGTGGAACGTGATGTGTTGAACAGTATCACCCGCGGTATCGTTACGGTGGATTTGCGAGCAAATATCACCTCTTGCAATCGTGCTCTGGAAGAGATAGTCGGGGCTCAGGCCGCAGCTGTTATCCGAAGGCCCATGAAAGAGCTGTTCGCTCAGGAAGATCCCCTGTATCGGTTATTGAAAGATTCTATCCAGGAGGGGGCACGTCCCCAGGAAAGCGATCTGGAATATACGAGTAAAACCGGCAGGATCCTGGCATTACGGGTCACAACCTTTCCGCTCAAGGATGAGTTCGGGGAAAGGGTGGGAGGAATTCTCCTGGTCAAAGATATGACCGAGATGCGGAAGATGGAAGAACGGATCCAGCGAGCTTCCAGGCTGGCGGCCCTGGGACAGCTCACCCAGCGGCTGGTTCACGAGATTCGCAACCCGGTCAGCGCCATGGATATCAATCTTCAGCTTCTCCAGGAGCGTCTGGAGCTTCGGGGCGGGGACCCCGAGTTCGACCGCTACGTCGGTATCATGAGCACCGAGATACGGCGACTCGATGAAGTGCTGCACAATGCCCAGTTGTTTGCCCAGCCCCAGCCTCCCACACTGGAAACTGTTGACCTGCACCAGATAATCAGACAGATCATCTACCTCCTGCAGGAGGAAGCGGCGCGAAACGGGGTTGAGATCACCGAAGACCTGCAGGCCGAGGCGCATCTTGTTCGTGCAGACGCGGATCAGTTGAAGCAGGTGTTCATCAATTTGTTCAAGAACAGTTTCGAGGCGATGCCCGAGGGCGGCAAACTGGAGGTGATCTCCAGGAACGGCAGCGACGGCAAGGTCATCGGGGTGGAACTTGTCGACAGCGGCAGGGGCATTCCCATGGCCGATCTGCAGCGGATCTTCGACCCTTACTTCACCACCAAGAAAAAGGGCACCGGTCTGGGTCTGAGCATTGTCCATAATATTGTCACCCAGCATGGGGGCAGTATTGATGTGAGCAGCTGGCTGGGGGAGGGTACGATCTTCAGTATTGTCCTGCCTCTGGAGCAGGGCGTGGCAGAGGAACATGGAGACGCAAAAGCCGAGAATCCTCATCGTGGACGATGAGCCGCATATACGCCAGGGACTTGCTGAGGCCCTTGCTCAGCAGGGCTATGAGATTGAGCAGGCCCCGAGCGGTGAGGCCGCCCTGGAGATGCTCGAGTCGACCTCCTTCCACTTGCTGGTAGTGGATCTGGTCATGGAGGAGATGGACGGTATCGAGCTCCTCCGCCACGTCAAGCGGCGATGGCCTCTGACCGAAGTGGTTATTATCACTGCATACGGCACCATTGAAACGGCGGTCAAGGCGCTCAAAGAAGGTGCCTACGACTACCTGATCAAGCCGATCAATCTGAAGCGCTTCCGTTCTTACGTCCACAACATTCTCCGTGCCCAGGAGCTGGAAGAAGAAAACCGGCGGCTCAAAGAACAGCTTCGCACAGATCAAGAATACACTCAGCTCATCGGTCGCAGCGAAAAGCTTCTGAACATCCTGGAGATGATCGACCAACTGGCGCCCACAGACGTCGGCGTTCTCATCGAGGGAGAGAGCGGCACAGGCAAGGAGCTGGTTGCGCGGGCTATCCACCAGAAAAGCGCCCGGTTTCAGCAGGCGTTCATTTCGGTGAACTGCGGGGCTTTGCCCAAACAGCTCATCAGCAGCGAGCTTTTTGGTTATGAGAAAGGCGCCTTTACCGGAGCCGCCCGGCAGAGACAGGGACGTTTTGAGCTGGCCCACGGTGGCACGCTGTTTCTCGACGAGATCGTGGAGATGGATCCGGAAGCCCAGGTGACCCTGCTGCGCATCCTGGAAGGGGGACGGTTTCGCCGCCTGGGTGGTACGCTGGAGGTGGAGGTTGATGTCAGGGTGATTGCCGCCTCCAACAAGAGCCTGAGGGAACAGTGCAGACT
>JBKHJD010000234.1:0-3698 GCA_046538315.1 Syntrophobacteria bacterium | reverse complement strand
GGATGTGGTGCGGCACACCCTGTCGCTCAGCTACAATGACCTGGAGGCGGTATCCCGGGTGATGGAAAGCCAGGGCCGGCAGGTTGCCGCCGTCATAGTCGAGCCCGTGGCGGGAAATATGGGGGTGGTGCCGGCCCGGACTGAATTCCTCGAAGGGCTCAGGCGCTGGTGCGACGAAACCGGATCGCTGCTGATTTTCGACGAAGTGATGACCGGGTTTCGAGTGGCCCCGGGCGGAGTCCAGAGCCTCTGTGAAGTTCAGCCGGATCTCACCTGCCTGGGAAAGGTAATCGGGGGAGGACTGCCCGTTGGGGCCTACGGAGGGCGGCGGGAGATCATGACTCAGGTGGCACCTCTCGGTGAGGTCTATCAGGCCGGAACACTTTCAGGCAATCCGCTGGCTATAACCGCCGGGCTGACCACCCTGAAATTGCTCGACACCCCCGGTGTCTTTGAGAAACTCGAAAAGCGATCAGCCTCCTTGTTTGACGGGATGAGCAGGCTGGCAAGGAAACACGGAGTGGCAGTGAGCACAAATCGGGTGGGTTCCATGGGCTCTCTGTTTTTCACCGGGCAGACGGTGGTGGATTTTGCCTCGGCCCAGAGCGCGGACCTCCAGCGATTCTCCCGCTTCTTCTGCGGCATGCTGCAACGGGGGATCTATCTGGCTCCTTCCCAGTTCGAGGCCATCTTTGTCAGTTCGGCTCACAGTGAGCAAGATATTGACAGGACGCTGGCTGCGGCAGATGAGGTGTTCAGCGAGATCTAGAACTGCCGGATAACGGCGCATGTGCTCGTGTGTAATGGCTCCGGAGAAGTGACACATTTTTCACAAAAAAAAGTTGACTTTCCTCTCGCCGGTGTGGTAGGAACTACGTGATTCTTTACACGAAGTTGAGTTGAACCAGCGAACGCATGCGTCGTCCCAGTGACAGAGCGGGATTGCCAGGTGGGCGAGCCTGGGAGATACAGAACAGTACCTTACAGCAGAGTCCGCTTCGGGCGGAAGGCATCTGCCTGGAGGGAGCTTCGAAAGTATCTGTCAATCCCGGCCATTACCGGACATGAAGCCCCTGCCGGACAGACGATTATGTGTCCTATGAAAGAGGACACCAGGAAACTTCTCCGGCTGGTGGGGCTCGCCAGCACTCTGGGACTCACCATTGTCCTGGCTACCTTTATCGGTCTGGCAATCGGACTCTGGTTAGATACGGTTTTCGACACGAGTCCATGGCTTGCCGTTATCTTTCTGGTGTTGGGAATCATTGCCGGCTTTCGTAATTTCTTCAGGTATATGTCCAAAAGGACAGACTATTAGGAGCCCGTCCGGGTCCAAGAGCTATGATCCTGCAGGACGAAACCCTGCTCAAGAGAATAGAGAAGGTTATCTGGGCTCTCCTGGCAGGTTTTAGTATTGCGAGTTTCGCCTTTTTCACCCCGAGATTCGCGCTGGGAGTTGTGCTGGGCGGAACGCTGGCGATTGCCAACTTCTTTCTGATGAAACGAAGCTTGCGGAGGGCCCTGGACCCCTACCGGAGGGGAGGGACGCGCTTTTTATACCTGTTGAAGTACTACCTGCGCCTGGCGGTAATCGGTGTCATCATCGCGGTGCTGCTCATCACGGGTCGGGTAAGTCCTTTCGGGCTGTTCGTGGGTCTCTCCATTATTGTTATCGGTATCGGCCTGGTGGGGGTTAACGAGGCGCGCAAACTCATTTTCAAGGGGGTAGCTTAGGTTATGGAACATCCGCTTATCTTCCTCAATCTTCTCTTTGAAAAGCTCGGCCTGCCCATCGTCCACCATTTCGACGAGGCGAGCACCATCCTGGAATTCTTGCTCCTGCCCTATGTAACCTACACCTGGTTGATCATTATTGTGCTGGTGGTTCTGTCAAAGCTGCTGGTGCGGCGAGTTGAGCTTGTACCGCGGGGCGTCCAGAATTTCTTCGAGGTGGTGATCAGCGGCCTCGAGGAGTTCATGGTGGGGGTTACCGGTGAGGAAGGCCGTTACCTGTTCCCGCTCATCGGAGCACTGGCCTTTTTTATCCTTATAAGCAACTATCTAGGCATGGTGCCCGGCATGTTTGCACCCACCTCTAACGTGAACACCACGCTGGCCTGCGCGCTGATTGTGGTCTTCTATACGCACGTCATAGGGGTGAAATTTCACGGGGCCAAGTACATCAAGCATTTCATGGGCCCGATCGTTTTTATCGCCCCATTGATCTTTGTGGTCGAAGTAATCGGACACGCCGCCCGTGCGCTCAGCCTTTCCATTCGACTGTTCGGCAACATCTTCGGGGAGGAACTGGTCCTGGCGATTCTTATGCTTCTGGCCGGGCTCTACCTTGCACCCTTACCGATTATGTTCCTGGGACTTTTTACCGGGGGTGTTCAGGCTTTTATCTTCTGCCTGCTCTCCATGATGTACTTTGCCGGAGCTATTGAAGAGGCACATTAAAGGCTGGACAGTATTGACATGCTGGAGTTAAGCATACAGGAAGGCGAATCGGTATGGAAGAAGGCCAAAATATATACAGAAAGGGGGATTTTTTGAATGAAGAATAGGGTGCTGTTACTGACATTGGTGCTGGTTCTGGGGTCCGCGACGTTGGCATTCGCCGGTACGGAAGTGGAGAACGTTGTCGGGTTGAAGTTCTTCCTTTTCTCTGCTGTTGCAGCTGGCTTTTCCATAGCCATATCGTCTTTTGGCTGCGGCTTGGGGCAGGCTATTGCCATCAGGAGTTCGGTGGAAGGCGTGGCCCGCAATCCCGAGGCTTCCGGTAAGATCACCGTGACCATGATGATTGGTCTAGCGATGATCGAGTCCCTGTGTATTTATTGCCTGGTTATCTGCCTCATCCTCATTTACGCCAACCCGGCGTCCAAGCTCATCCAGGGCTTTCTGGGAATGGTCGCCCACTAACAACAGGCACCAAGCAAACAATTCGGGGGATTGACCGCCGTTGCCGATCGATCCCCCCGCCTGCCTCCATAATCGAACACGGGCGGCTAGAATACAGGTGGCACTCCGGTTACTCCCCAAGAAGTAAAGGCATCCGGAAAAGGCCTATCCTCGTGCAAGAGGGTCGTGAGGTTATGAAATTCGCCAAGATTCCCATGGCCACCATAAACCGGCTGTCCATCTATCTGAGGAATCTCGATGACCTGATAGCCAGTGACGTTGAAGTGATTTCCTCGGAGCGACTGGCCAAACAGTGTGGCGTGAACCCAGCGCAAATCCGTAAAGATCTGGCCTACTTTGGGGAATTTGGGGTCCGGGGGGTCGGCTACCGGGTCAGGGATCTGGGCTCTCAGATCAAAGAGATCCTTGGACTAAATCGTCCTTGGAACATGGCACTTTTCGGGGTCGGCAATCTGGGCTCCGCCCTGATCCGCCACGCCAACTTTCTCAAGCACGGCTACCGGTTTGTAGCCGCTTTTGATGTTGATCCCGCGAAGATTGGCAAGAAGATCTCCGATGAACTTGTGGTTCAACATGTGGATGATTTTGAGGAAGTGGTCAAGCAACGGAATGTTGAAATTGGTATTGTCGCCGTGCCACCCGCCAGCGCACAGAGTGTCGCCAACCAGCTTATCCTGGCCGGAATCAACGGTATCTTGAACTTCTCCCCTGTTCAAATTCAGGTTCCTGACTGTTGCCGGGTGGAAAATGTTGACTTCTCAATCAAATTAGAC
>JBKHJD010000233.1:0-3723 GCA_046538315.1 Syntrophobacteria bacterium | reverse complement strand
TTATAGTCTGTTAGGGTTAGCTGCCAGCAGTGGCTTAATAAACTCACGCTAGAGCGCCTGAAAAGTGAGTTTCAATCCAGCATCGACGAACTGGGCATAGGCGGTGGAACGAGCGGTTATGTCAAGCCTCTTGAAGATGTCTATGCCCATTACCACTATGGAAGCAATGATTTCAGCATTGAAAACGACAAGGGCCAGGAACTTGCAGAGGACTCGAACCTTCGAGCAGGATTTTCTACTCACGGTGTGTTGTTTGGCCACCTGGGCTACTACGTGAACCCGGAGTATCGCTATTCGGAGGACACCTTTGCAGGAGACGACGACCGCATCGACATTCTGGAAGGATACGGCAAGCTGGAAGTGTTCAACATCGAGTTCGAGGCGGGAAGGGACAGCCTGTGGTGGGGAACCGGACGCCACGGTTCCCTGATCCTCACCGACAATGCCCAGCCCTTTGATCTGGTCAAGATATCGAATCCGAGACCGGTGCTTCTGCCCTGGATTTTCAAGTACCTGGGTCTCTTCAAATTTGTGGGTTTCTGGACCGAGCTGGAGAACAGCCGGGTAGTGCCGGAAGCCGAGGTGCTGGGAATGCGCTTTCACTTCAAGCCGCTGCCTTTTTTTGATATCGGGTTTTCGAGGACCATCATGATGGGTGGCAAAGGTGGTCCAAAAGGGATAGATGAACTTGATCTGGACGACTGGGGGACCATCCTTTCGGGACGGAATATCGAGGGGGATCTGAATACCAACCAGATCGGCGGGCTGGACATTGACCTTTTGATTCCCAATGTGGATGCCTGGCTGCCCATTATGGAATCGATCAACCTGTGGGGTGAATGGTACGGTGAAGATGAGGCCGGAAGTCTCCCGAGCAAGGGGGCCTACGTGGGAGGCCTGAAGCTCGGAGACCTTTTTTTGACGGGAAGGACTGATCTTATCTTTGAATATGCAACCAACGTCATCGGCGGGCGGCCAGGGCTGTGGTACAGCCACAGTGTTTATCGGACGGGCTACCGGTACGAAGGCGAGATCATGGGCCACAACATGGGAAGTGACGCCCGGGATTACTTTGTTCGCCTGGAGCACTACCTGAGACCTGAGCTGATCCTTTCTCTGGACTACAACCGGCAGGAAAGAGGTGTTGAGGCCGAGGTCGAGGAACAGAGAGACAGGTATGATTTCGACCTTACCTACCAGAGATCCGACACATTGGTCCTCCGTGCGGGCTACCGTTATGAGAGCATAGATAATTTTCGGCAAGTACAAGGAAAAGACCGGGACAACAACATATTCTGGCTGTTCGTAGACTATAGTTTTTAGCGACACTTGCATCCAATCCGCTTTATGAGTCGACCATGAGGTCATATAGTTACCCATTTCGTCCCAAGGACGTTTTGGGTAACTATACCACCTCTGGGCGGCGAAGGGGGAGAGGAGATTGTTTTCCTTGGCGGCATGATAGATGGAAAAATTCCTCAGACAGAATCCTCTTGCCACTTGCGGGGTTCTTCGATAATGTGAAAATAGTGGATCATTTTCTCCTCTGTTCACTTTCTCCCGGTTCCTGCTGTTTCCGATGTGACGGAGACCACCGAGCGCTACATGGGATGACAGGATCCCCGGAGGAGCTTGCCGCAAGGGCACCAGGTATGAAGGATGAGGACAAGACGAAATGGCAGCTCATAGGGGAGCTTGTGGAGCTCCGCCGAAGGGTTTCGGAGCTTGAGGCGCTCGAGGCCGAGCGCGAGAAGCAGACGATTCTGGACAGTCTGGTGGAGAATGTTGTCTACCACGACATGGAGATGAGGGTTTTGTGGGCCAATCGGGCGGCGTGTGAGTCGGCGGGTATGACTCTGGGGGAGCTCATTGGCTGTCACTGCTATGAAGTATGGGCCAGGCGTTCTGATCCCTGTGAGGAGTGTCCGGTGCAGAGGGCTTGGCGGAACGGTCGTCCGGAGGCGATGGAGAAGACGGGCTCTGATGGGAGATCATGGTACATTCGGGGTACTCCGGTTCGAGACAGCCGGGGGGATATTGTGGGAATGGTGGAGCTGACCCTTAAGATTACCGACCGCAAGCGGGCGGAGCAGGAGGCGCGAGAGAGCACAAAGAAGCTGAAGCACTTTGCCTACTCGGTTTTGCATGACCTGAAGAGTCCTGCTGTCGGCATCTACGGGTTGACGGAGCGTCTCCAGCGGGAGTGCAGGCAAAACCTTGATGCGAGGGCCCGGAACTACTGTGATCAGATTTTGCGGGCTGCGGTGCACATCGCGGCTCCGGTTGAGAAGATAAACGTCTATATTGCCACGGAGGAGGCGCCCCTGACGGTTGAAAATGTGAGCGTGGGAGAGGTCCTCCGGATGGTGCGGGACGAGTTTTCTGCCCGGCTCGCTGTTCGTCAGATAAGGTGGGTGGTGCCCGAGGCCGAGATCGAGGTGCGGGCGGACAGGCTTTCCATGGTGAGGATATTTACCAATCTTGTGGATAACGCCTTGAAGTACGGTGGTCAGCAGTTGAGTGAGATTAGAGTTGGCTACGAGGAGGCCGAGGGGTTTCACATTTTTTCGGTACGCGACAATGGTGCTGGCATACGGGGTGGGGATTACAAAAGGATCTTTGCCCTGTTTGGCAGGGACAAGACCTCGAAGGCCACCCCCGGAGCCGGTCTTGGATTGGCGATCGTGAGTGAGATCGCCGCGCGGCACAAGGGAAGAGTCTGGGTGGAGCCGGGCCGAGACAAAGCGACAACCTTCTATGTATCCCTGGCAAAAGATCTGTGAGCCGGCCCCCCGGTGCGCGAGAGGAGCACCGGAGTTTGTGATCTTTTCTCCAGGCAAGCCGGCGTTTGCGGCGAGGCCTTTTTGCCTTGCCAGTTTTCCCCCATTTTGTAGCCTTAAATCGACCCTCTGGGCAGATCCATCCGTGCGCTCGTCATCTCGAATCCCTTGATCTTTGACGATGTCTCATCGAACCCCATGAAAAGGGATGTTCTTATAATCTGCAACCCTGTTGCCGGCGGCGGGAGCGCGCAAAGGAGGATCGGCAGGCTCGTCGAAATACTCCGAAGGCAGGGTCACAGGGCAGAGACGTTTTTCACCAGGGCTCCGGGGGATGCAAAGCGTCGGGCCCGCTGCATCGGGCCCGGTGTGACGACCCTCGGGGTTGCCGGAGGTGATGGGACGGTCAATGAGGTCTTGAACGGCCTGCCCGATCCGACCCGCATCCCTACAGTGCTGCTTCCCACAGGCACTGCGAACATGCTGGCTCGCGAGCTGGGCTTGCCGAGCAAACCTGAGGCGGTGGCTGAAGTCATTGAACGGGGGAGCGTCCGCAAGCTGGACATGGGCTTGGTTGACGATCGCCGCTTCCTGATGGTTCTCAGCTCCGGTTTCGATGCAATGGTCACAGAGCAGATCGAGCTGAGGGGCAGGAGGCCCGCCGGATACTGTAGTTATCTTCCCCCGGTGTTGAAAACTCTGGTAGACTACCGCAGTCCTGAACTCACAGTGGCGGTTGACGGACGCGAAGGACTCGAGGGCGGCCTTGTCGTGGTGAGCAACACGCGCAACTACGGGGGTATCTTCACGGTGGCGGAGCGGGCCCGGTGCGACTCCGGCCATCTCGATGCCTGTATTTTCCAGGGCTGCACCATCGGCGGTTTGATGCGCTGCGCAGTTGCCGCTCTGGCGAGAAGAGCATCGAAGCTGCCAGGGGTAACCT
>JBKHJD010000013.1:0-17045 GCA_046538315.1 Syntrophobacteria bacterium | reverse complement strand
AAGACAACTGGACCCCGGGAGGGCCTTGCCGAGAAGGTGACCGCGCTGCTGGATGATATTCAACGTTCTCTGTACGAGCGAGCTTTGCATTTTCGCGAAGAAAACAGTCACAGTGTGGACGATTACCAGAGCTTCAAGGAGATTGTCGCCGAGCGAAGCGGGCTTCTCTACGCCCACTGGTGTGGGAGAGCCGAGTGTGAGGACCGGATCAAACAGGAGACCATGGCCACTGTTCGGTGCATTCCCCTGGTGGCGGAAGGTGAAGGTGGTCTTTGTGTGCGTTGCGGCAGGCCATCCCGGGAGAGGGTGTGCTTTGCGAAAGCATACTAGCGAAGGCAAGAGCCGAAAGGGAAAAAGCGGGAAAGGCGGGAAAGGCGGGAAAGGCGGGAAAGGCGAGAAAAGCGGGAAAGGCGAGAAAAGCGGGAAAAGCGGGAAAGGCGGGAAAAGCGGGAAAGGCGGGAAAAGCGGGAAAGGCGAGAAAAGCGGGAAAGCTAAAAGCCGAAAGGTGAAAGGCGAGAGCCGAAAGCAGGGAGCAATTCACTAAGCACTATGCACTATGCAGTAGGCACTGGGCAATCGGAAGAGTGCGACAAGCAGAGAAAGGCGAGAAAGGGATAGGATGGAAGAAGTTATTTGTTATACGTTATTTGTTATTGGTGGGACTTGTTTTCTCCAGCTAATAACAATTAACGAATAACAAATAACCAAGAGAATATCCTCGAAGATGATTCGTCTCAACGACATCGTTGATCAGGTACTTTCCTACCATCCGGAGGCGGACACCGACCTCATCGAAAAGGCCTATGTGTATTCAGCCAAGGCACATGCCGGACAGGTGCGCCTCTCCGGAGAGCCCTACCTCATGCACCCCCTGGAGGTAGCCGGCATCCTGGCGAATATGAGACTGGATATCCTCAGTATCGCCTCCGGGCTCCTGCATGACACGCTGGAAGATACCGACACTCGGCTGGAAGATCTGCATGAGCTCTTCGGCGAGGAGATCTGCCAGCTGGTCGATGGAGTCACAAAGATCGGCAGATTCGAATTCAGCAGTTACGAGGAGCGGCAGGCGGAAAACATTCGCAAGATGATCCTGGCAATGGCCGAAGACATCCGGGTGATTCTCATCAAACTGGCCGACAGGCTTCACAATATGCGCACCCTGAAATACCACGCGCCGGAAAAACAGCGCCTCATAGCTCGGGAAACACTGGATATCTACACGCCGCTGGCCGGCAGGCTTGGTATTGACTGGATAAAGACCGAGTTGGAAGACCTGTCCTTTTCCTACCTTGATGCGGATAAGTATGAAGAGATTGTTCATGGGCTGAAGAAAAACGAGGAGGAACGCGAGCGTTACATCGAGGAGGTAAAAGGGATCATCCAGGAGAAGCTGGCGGAGTTCGGCCTGCACGGGAAGGTAGGCGGCCGGCCCAAACACATCTACAGCATCTACCAGAAGATGCTGAGTCAGAATCTGGATCTGGAGCATATCTACGATATCATCGCCTTTCGCATCGTGCTGAAGAACATACGTGAATGCTACGAGGCTCTCGGAGTTACCCATTCTTTGTGGAAGCCCGTTCCGGGCCGCTTCAAAGACTACATCGGGATGCCCAAACCCAATATGTATCAATCCCTGCATACGACAGTTATCGGCCCGTACGGTGAGCGAGTAGAAATCCAAATCCGCACCGAGGAGATGCACCGGATCGCCAATGAGGGTATTGCGGCACACTGGGTGTACAAGGAAGGAAAGAGCGTGCCGGAAGGCGATAGCAAGCGATTCTCCTGGCTCCGTCAGCTGCTGGAATGGCAGCAGGATCTCAAGGACCCGCGGGAGTTTCTCGAGACGGTGCGGGTGGATCTTTTCCCGGATGATGTCTATGTTTTTACCCCCACCGGCGAGGTGAAAACCTTCCCCCGGGGTGCTACTCCCATTGATTTTGCTTATAGCATCCACAGCGAGGTGGGCCATCAATGCACCGGGGCCAAGGTGAACGGCAAGTTGATGCCACTGAAGTACGAACTCCGCAACGGTGACATCGTGGAGATCATCACCTCGGCCAATCATGTACCGAGCAAGGACTGGCTGAAAATTGTCAAGACTTCCCGAGCGCGTACCCGGATTCGTCACTGGATCAAGACCGAGGAGCGAGAACGGAGCATAAGCCTCGGGCGGGACATTTGCGAACGGGAGTTTCGCAAGAACGGGCTCAACTTTTCCACCTACCTCAACTCCGATGAACTCCTCCAGGTGGCAAAAAGCTTCTCCCTGCAAAAGGTGGAGGATTTACTTGCCGGCATAGGCTACGGCAAGATCTCGGCTCTCCAGGCCATCGGCAAGCTCACCAGCCTGCTGGAGCCGGAAGAGAAACAGGTGGAGGCTCCAACCGAGCACATCGAACGCAAGGAATGGCCCGTGCAGCGAGGTGGGGTGCGGGTCAAGGGTGCAGACGACATCCTGGTTCGTTTTGCCAAGTGCTGTAACCCCTTACCGGGCGATGAGATTGTCGGTTACATTACTCGCGGGCGGGGGGTATCGGTGCACCGAGCCGACTGTACGAGTCTGCTTTCCAGCGGTTTCGAGCGGCGCATCGAGGTGGACTGGGACCAGGACGGCCAAGAGGTGCATCCGGTAGGCCTGGTGGTCGTCTGCGCCAATATCAAGGGTATGCTGGCCGCCATCAGCGGGACCTTGAGCAATCAGGATATCAATATCATCCAGGCCAACATTCGTACGCGGGTGGACAACCGGGCGGAATGCAAGTTCGTGGTGGAGGTGAGGGATACTGGTCACTTGCAGAAGGCGATAGCCGCAGTGCGCAAGATCAAACACGTGCTGGACGTCCAGCGTTCCTCCATGCTGGAGATCCACTGAGCAAGGCTATCAGGTACCTGTATAGATACGGGGAGTCGCGGGCAGGTGCGATCTGATAACGAATAATTTTTTGACCGGATATACAGGATGATCAAGTTACAAGAAAAGTAAAGAAATCGCGTAAACCCTGTTGATCCTGTCAAAAAGCTCCCGTCGAGGGCGTCAAGTTCATATCATGCCGGTTTGACGACCCGGCCCGACCGTAGACATCGGCTGCAGACGCGGATATAGCGTACCGAGCCCTTGTGCAAGGCGCGAACCCGCTGGAGATTGGGATACCACCTGCGTTTCGTCTTGTTGTTGGCGTGGCTGACGTTGTTGCCTACCTGCGGCCGCTTGCCGCAGATTTCACAAACCTTGGCCATTTGCTGAAACCTCCGTTATCACCTGAAACACGGCTCTTCCGGAATTTGATTGGAAGCGATACGGGCATCTCAGGGTGGCCAGGGTGGCCTGCTCGACAAAGTACATAATCGCAACCTTATGAGTGCTGTCACTTGTTCCAACGGAAGTGTTTGTGCCGGCGATAACCTCGGCTTTCCAGCGGTCCACCATAAACCTGTGGCTCAAATATACTTTGTCGAGCAGGCCACCCTGGCCTCTGGTCGAGATATACGCAATACCAAGGCAGAGTATCCAATCGAATTCCGGAAAAATCTGAAATATACACCTCGTGGGTACAAGGCCCATCCGAGCACGGGGTTTCCTACCACATGTATTCGATTTTGACAAGGGCAAAGAACACCCGGAATTTGCACATATTTCAAGGTGAATTGAAGCTCATTGCACCCGCGATGAATCGGCGTATGAAAATATAGATACAACGGACAATGGACAACTGACCCTGCCCAATTTGTATAACGCCGATACTTTTTTGGCGAAACCCCTGAAAAGGAAAGTACACCCGGTACATTCCCTCCAATCGGATCCTACCCGATGATCACGGCAGGATCATCCCGGCCACGGCTGTGGATAGCGCCGATCTGGTAAGCGTTCTGGCCGAGGCCGCGCAGAAGTTCCATGATATCGTCCACTGTTCCGGCGGGTACCACCAGCAGGAAACCGATACCGTTGTTGAAGACCCTGTGCATCTCGAGGTCAGAGATATTTCCTCTTTCCCGCAGAAACGTGAAGATGCCCGGCACCTTCCAGCTCCCCTTGTGGATCCTTGCCTGGCAGGCACCAGGCAGAATCCGTGCCAGATTGTCATAGATGCCGCCCCCGGTGATGTGGGCCATGCCCGATATCCGGTAGTCCCGCAGAATTACGTGGGTGACCTCCGCATAGATACGGGTGGGTCGCAGCAACTCCTCGGCCACGGTGCAGCCGCATTCGGGAAGGGGATCTTCCGGGGAAAGCCCGAGATCCTGGAAGATGATACGCCGCACGAGGGAGTAGCCGTTGCTGTGCAGGCCATTGGAGGCAAGGGCGATAATCTGGTCACCCACCCGGATATCAGAGCCGTCGAGGATGTCATCCTTTTCCACAATGCCGACCGCGAATCCGGCGAGATCGTACTCGTTTTCCTTGTAAAAGTCGGGCATCTCCGCAGTTTCACCACCGATGAGCGAACACCTGGACTGCCTGCAACCCTCGGCTATTCCGGAAATTATGGTGCTGACGAGATCCACGTCCATTCGGCCAATGGCCAAATAATCCAGGAAAAAGAGAGGCCTGGCTCCGTGGACGACGATGTCGTTGACGTTCATGGCCACCAGGTCAATGCCTACGGTGTCGTGTCGATTTGCAAGAAATGCAACCTTGAGCTTGGTCCCGACCCCGTCCGTTGAGCTCACCAGCACCGGCTTTTTGTACTCCAAATTGCCGAGGGAATAGAGGCCGCCGAACTGGCCGATATTGGTAATGACGTTTGCGTGGAAGGTTGATTTGACCACAGGCCGGATTCGATCCACCAACCTATCGGCTGCATCCAGGTCGACACCGGCCTGCCTGTAAAGGTCTGTATTTTCCATTGGTTCCTCGTATCGTTCGCAAGGTGATGTGAGACGGGTAACCTGTGCTTGAACTCAACCAGCGACCCGTCTCGGTACCATAACAGATTCGTGCGCCATGTTGTAGTCGGTGTCCCCAGGCTTGGTCGTCAATTCACCTTGCACGTTGACGGAGTTCTTTCGTGGCAGGAGATCTCGGCGCGTTACAGTCGCTGATTGAAGCGTATTCTAGAGGCTCCCTGTAGGGGTGTCAATTGGTTTCGCCCGCCGGAAAAACTTTTTGACAAGGGTTTTTGCTTGGGGTATGTTTACAAAATTTCTCCAGATGAGGGACGGCGGCAATGAGTGACCCTTTGATCAAATTTAGCCGGATGAGAAGATTGCCCCCGTATGTGTTTGCTCAGGTGAACCAGTTGAAGATGCAGCTGCGACGACAGGGTGAAGACATCATAGATCTGGGCATGGGCAATCCTGATTTGCCAACCCCGAAGCACATTGTAGACAAGCTGGTGGAGGCGGCCCAGAAACCGCACAACCACCGGTACTCGGCTTCCCGGGGCATCACCAAGCTCAGAGAGGCCATCGCCGGCTGGTACAAGCGCCGCTATGATGTGGATATTGATGCGGAGACCGAGGCGGTGGTGAGCATCGGGGCCAAGGAGGGACTTTCACATCTGGTTCTTGCCCTGATCAGCCCCGGCGACGTGGTTTTTGCCCCCAATCCCACCTATCCCATCCACCCGTATTCGGTGATCATCGCCGGTGGGGACCTGCGAAGCATTCCCATCGGTAAAGAACGAAATTTTCTCGAAGATCTGGAAATAGCCTTCAAGCAAACCTGGCCGCAGCCAAAGATGCTCATCATCTCGTATCCACACAATCCCACCACCGAGGTGGTTGACCTTGAGTTCTTCCAGAAGGTGTGTGATTTTGCTCGAGAGCACGAGATGGTGGTGGTTCACGACCTGGCTTATGCTGATCTGATATTCGAAAGAGACGTAGCCCCCAGCTTTCTCCAGGTGGAAGGCGCCAAGGAGGTGGGCGTTGAGTTTTTCTCCATGTCCAAGAGCTACTCCATGCCGGGATGGCGGGTGGGATTCTGCGTCGGCAATGCCGAGATCATCGGAGCGCTGACGAGGATAAAGAGCTATCTGGATTACGGGATCTTTCAGCCTATCCAGATTGCATCGATCATCGCACTCAACTCCGACCAGTCGTGTGTCAGGGAAATCGTGGATGCCTACCGCTCCCGGCGTGATGTTCTGGTGGATGGGCTGAATCGGGTGGGGTGGTCTATTGCCAGGCCCCAGGCGACCATGTTTGTCTGGGCCGAGATCCCCGAGAAATTTCGCCATATGGGCTCGGTGGAGTTCTCCAAATACATGGTCCGTGAGGCCAAGGTTGCGGTGTCGCCGGGCCGAGGTTTCGGTGAATATGGGGATGACTACGTGCGCTTCGCCCTGGTGGAAAACGAAGAACGTATCCGCCAGGCCATTCGGGGTATTCGTCATATATTGCGTTGAAACTCCATTCAGGAAATGATCTCCACTGTCAGTGACACCAGGAAGAGAAGAGGAGGCTGCTCTTTCTGGTGTCTTTTCGTGCCGGGCACGGCATATTGGTTTCAGGGCATTGAGGCGGAGCCCGTATCGGTGAGCCATGGTTGCCAATGAGACTGTGACGGCAAGATCAGGCAACTCAAGGCCTTGAGACGTTATACGCTTCGAGGCGTCCGCTCTGTGCTACGCGGGCACGTTCACCCGTACCACATCCATGGGGACAGATCGTGAAGGAGATTCAAGTAGGCCTCATCGGCTTGGGCACGGTGGGTTGCGGCCTTGTCGAGGTGCTCGAAGACAAGAAGAAGGTACTGGAAGAGCGCCTGGGTGTACCCTTGCGGCTGAAGAGGGTCGTAGATATAGATCTGGAGCGACCCCGGCCGGTCAATCTTCCCGGAGAACTTCTCTCCACCCGGGTGGAAGACATCCTGCTCGACGAGGAGATTCAGATCGTCGTTGAACTCATGGGAGGGATGGAACCAGCCAGAACCTATCTGCTTGAGGCCATGCGACAGGGCAAGCATGTGGTTACCGCCAACAAGGCGCTTCTTGCGGTTGACGGCAGCGAGTTGTTCGCCGCAGCCCAAAAGTACCGGGTGAATATTGCATTCGAGGCGGCCGTGGGCGGAGGCATTCCCCTCATCCGGGCCCTGCGCGAAGGTCTGGTGGCCAACCGTATCAAGCACATTTACGGTATCCTCAACGGCACGGCCAATTACATTCTCACCCGCATGAGTCGGGAGGGCTCCACATTTGCCGAAGCACTCGGCGAAGCTCAGGAGCACGGATTCGCAGAAGCCGACCCCGGGCTTGACGTGGAGGGTACGGATGCTGCTCACAAAATCGCGATTCTAAGTTCTCTCGCTTACGGCTGCACGTTGGATTTCGATCAGGTCTACATGGAAGGTATCTCCCATATTGATCCGCTGGACATTCACTTTGCCCGAGATTTCGGCTACCGGATAAAACTACTCGCCATCTCGCGGAGCGACGGCGAGAGGATCGATGTGAGGGTGCACCCGACTATGATCCACCAAGAGCATGTGCTGGCCAAGGTGGAGGGCGCCTACAATGCCATCCATATCGCCGGTGATGCTGTGGGCGACATCATGCTCTACGGCCAGGGCGCCGGCATGATGCCTACGGGCAGTGCGGTGGCGAGTGACCTGGTGGACCTGGGGCGGAACCTCCTGGCCGGGACCAGCGTCAGAATACCCCCTCTGGCCTGCCAGGAGAACGCGGTGGTCCATCGGCAGATCAAACCCATGGATGAACTGGTCACCAATTACTATTTCCGGTTCTCGGCAAAGGACCGGCCGGGGGTCCTGTCGATAATCTCCGGAATTCTGGGCAATCACGACATCAGCATCGCCTCGGTAATCCAGAAAGGTCGAAAGGTGAAAGGCTCGGTGGCGGTGGTGATGATGACTCATGAGGCGCGGGAACGGGATGTCCGCATGGCCCTGAGGAAAATCGACAGGCTTCAGGTGGTGACCTCGCCCACCCGTCTGATCCGGGTGGAGAACAATGGATCCGGCGACTCCTAGGGAACTCCTGGTGGGCAGGAGATCCTAAGACGGGAGCGGCAATGGCGGCTTCGAGACAGAAGTACGTGATTCTGGTTGGTGACGGAATGGGCGATGAACCCCAGGAGGAACTGGGGGGCAAAACTGCCCTTGAGGCTGCCCATATCCCCCATATGGACCAGCTGGCTTCCCGGGGAGTCCTGGGACTGGCTGAGACGATCGCCCCAGATCAAGACCCGGGAAGTGACGTGGCAAACATGGCCATTCTGGGCTATGATCCGTATCGCTTTCATACCGGGCGCGCTCCCCTGGAGGCAGCGAGCATGGGAGTAAAACTCGCTGCCGATGAAGTTGCATTCAGGTGCAATCTGGTGGCGGTGGAAACCGATGCCAGCGGTCAGCTCGTGCTGGCGGACTACTCCGCCGGCCATATTTCCAGCGTCGAAGGCCGGTCGCTCATTGCCGCCCTGCAGGAAAGCCTGGGGGGTGAGTCTTTCCATTTTTACCCCGGGGTGGGATATCGCCACCTTCTGGTCTGGCGGGGCGGGCGATCCGACCTTGCCATAACCCCGCCCCACGATGTAACGGGTCAACCGGTTGCTCCGTACTGGCGGGTATACAAGGAGGCCGCTCCACTCAAATCCCTGGTAGAGGCTGCCGGCAAGGTGCTCGCTGACCAGGAGGTCAACCACCGCCGCCGCCGGGAGGGAAAGCCTCCGGCAAACGCCATCTGGCTCTGGGGCCAGGGGGTGGCACCAGATATGCCCAGTCTGAGCGAGCGATTCGGCATGAGTGGTGTGGTAATTTCCGCGGTGGATCTGCTCAAGGGTCTCGGGATCTGTGCCGGCCTGGAAGCGGTGCCGGTCCCCGGTGCGACCGGCTACCTGGATACCAACTACGCCGGCAAGGTAGCTGCTGCCCTGGAAGCCTTGCACCAGCACGATTTTGTCTATTTGCACGTGGAGGCTCCAGACGAGGCCTCGCATGAGGGAAAACTGAAGCTCAAGCTGGAGGCCATCGAGGCGTTCGATACCCACGTGGTGGGGGCATTCTTGCAAGGATGTGGCGAGCTGGACCGTATCCGAGTGATGGTGATCACCGATCATTTTACGCCGGTCCGGCTCCGCACTCACGCAAGAGGGCCTGTGCCCTTTGCAGTCTGTGATCTGCACCCTGGCCAGGAGCAAAGACAGAGAAGATTCTGTGAACGGAGTGCGGCAGCAACCGGCCTGGTGATCAAGCCCGGCTGTAAACTCATGGAGGCGTTCGTAAAGGGGAATCTGTAGAGAGCCGAGAGCCAAAAACGAAAGGCGGGAAAGGCGGGAAAGGCGGGACGGGCGGGAAAGGCGGGAAAGGCGAGAAAGGCGGGAAAAGCGGGAAAGGCGGGAAAAGCGGGAAAGGCGGGAAAGGCGGGAAAGGCGGGAAAAGCGGGAAAGGTGAGAAAGGCGGGAAAGGCGGGGAAGGAAAGCCAAGAGCCGAGAGCCGAAAGCCGAAAGGCAAAAGCTGAAAGGCGCAATCTGGAACGGGACGGGATGCTGGCGTGGGTGAGCGGTTTCGAAGTGAACAACGCGTCCTCTATGGCGACACCGATGCCATGGGAGTGGCCTATTATGCCAATTACCTGAAGTGGTTTGAAATAGGCCGGAGTGAACTTTTTCGCTCTGCAGGAAGCACCTATCGAGCTGTGGAGGGACGCGGGTGCTACCTGCCAGTCTACGAGGCCTACTGTCGATACATCAAGCCTGCGCGCTACGATGACATCATTCGTATCGAAACGAGGTTTTCTTTTGCCGGCAAGGCCAGATTGCGTTTCGACTACCGCCTCTTTGAAAAGCACACCAGCGAGCTTCTGGCAGAAGGGTACACGGTGCACGTGTGTACCGACAGGGAAGGTCGACCGATCAAGGTACCCGATTATCTGAGGAAGCTCCTGCGACCGCTGGAGGGAGAGGACGAGCGGTCAGAGGAAGGAGGGCGAGAAAGGCGGGAAAAGCGGGAAAAGCGAGAAAGGCGAGAAAAAGCGGGAAAGGCAAGCGAGAGCCAAGAACAGCGCGAAGCGCAAGGAGCCGAAAGCTGACTGGTAATTCTACGAGGACATTTTGTACCTACCTGCTGTCAAGCTCCCCTGTGGGAGCGGCTTTCAGCCGCGACAGGCTTTGGGACCAAGATACCGCTCGCACAAAGAAACAGGGAGCACATGTCATTGTAGAACCAATAACGTCCTGGGTTGAGCGGTCCAACGTTCCCGGTTTGAAAGCCCTTAGAGGCTTGAATACAGGGATTCGAATTCCATTACGGTTAGATGGCCGTTTCAACTGATGGGTACGGTTGGAAATTCTGCATCTTCATGGCTATCGTGGGCAATTGTTGACGCTTGTAACCTTTAAACCTTGAACCCTGAACGTGGAACCGATCAATATTAGGAACGTATAACGATTTAACGATTAACGCATAACCATTAACGTGACTTCGTATGTTGATTATTCCTGCCATTGATTTGAAAGAGGGCAAGTGCGTTCGCCTGGAGCGGGGGGTGATGTCCACCGCCACGGTCTATTCGGATGACCCCGCAGCCACAGCCAGGAGATGGCAGGCGGAAGGAGCCCGATGGCTCCACGTTGTCGACCTGGAAGGGGCCGTCGCCAGTCAACCCAAAAACCGGGAGGCTGTGGCCGCAATTGTTGAGGCAGTGGATATTCCTGTGCAGCTGGGCGGTGGCGTTCGCACTCTGGAGACCCTTTCTGGCTATCTGGAGCTGGGAGTAGAACGGGTAGTTCTCGGAACAGCGGCCCAGAGGGATCCGAACCTGCTGGTTGTGGCCTGTAAAAAATTTCCGGGAAAGGTGGTACTGGCCCTGGACAGCCGCGGCGACCGTGTGGCTGTCGAGGGCTGGAGCGAGACCACCCAGACGGAGCCAGCGGAACTTGCACACAAATTTGAAAACCTGGGCCTGGCAGCGATCGTCTACACCGATATTCTCAGGGACGGCATGCAGAGTGGTCCCAACGTGGAAGCGACCCGCCGGCTGGCAAGGTCGCTGAGCATTCCTGTCATTGCCTCCGGAGGAGTCGGTCGCATTGAAGACATCCAGGCGCTGCGCCCCCTGGAAGCCGACGGCGTCGTGGGGGTGATAGTCGGGCGGGCCCTCTACACCGGGAGCATACGGCTGGTGGAGGCTATTGCTGTGGCCGGGGGCCGCTGGAAAAGGCCCGGAGACTTTACATGATTTGTCGTTGACACGGGATCAAAATAAGCTAGTATACAAGATTTAAGCAAAGCAAGGAGATCATACAAGGCTGTCTGCTTTGCAGCGGTGGGGGCTCGATACCCTGTACCATCCTGTATTCAAACGTTTAGAGTATGTTCTTGCTCCGCCGATACCTGAATGAACGGGGGGTGGGCAATGCCCTATATCCGGGTGAAACCCAATGACTCCTTTGAGGGGGCTCTCAAACGTTTCAAAAAGCAATGTGAGAAGGAAGGAATTCTATCCGAGATTCGCAGGAGAGAACACTACGAAAAGCCCAGTGCCAAGAGAAAAAAGAAGGCCCTGGCAGCCAGGAAACGGATGCTGAAGCGTATGCGCAAGGTGGGAGTGAAGCGATGAGTCTCCAGGAAGAGATTGCCGCAGCCCTGAAAGACGCCATGCGGGTAAAGGACGAGCTCAGGGTCTCCAGCTTGCGACTCCTGCTTACCGCCATGAAGAAACGCGAAAAAGAGGTCTGCCGGTCCCTGGAAGATACCGAAGTAATGTCGGTGATTTCTTCCCAGATCAAACAGAGACGGGAAGCCATAGAGCAGTATCGAACGGCCGGTAGAGAGGATCTCGCCCGGGTCGAGGAAAGCGAACTTCAGGTGCTCCAGGATTTCATGCCCGAACAGCTCTCTGAAGAAGAACTGGCCCGGGTGGTGGACGAGATTATCGCTGAGCTAGGCGCAACCGGCATGAAGGACATGGGTACGGTAATGAAGGCGGCCATGTCCAGGCTAGCGGGCCGGGCGGACGGCAAAGCAATCAATAGCCTGGTCAGGGCGAGACTTTCATCTTGAGCCCGATCCCGGGACATCTTGCATTTGACCGCGTACTTCGGACACTTCCACAACATGCCAACTGCCTGGAAGTTGCGATCCGGCACTACAACACTTGAAAGCACTCTTTTTGCAGTGTGGTCCTTTCTGTTCTCTCACACGCTCTAACAGGGCCCGTCCAGGGGGCAGATTTACAAATTCCTTTTACATTGTACATTCGTGACATGAAGCATTTCCCTCTCTGTTTTTTTCTCCGCGGTTGAGAGGAAGCGGCCCTCAGATTCTCCGTGAGATGGAGTGATATGGATCGCCAATCTCTTCGTGTTCTTGAATTCCCGCAGATTCAGAAATACCTCTGGTCGCTGGCTGTTACTGAACCCGGACGGCGAGCGGCGGACCACTTGCATCCCGGTACCGATCGCCAGCAGATTGAGACCTGGCTTGCCCAGGTGACCGAACTCAAGGAATTCCTGCAAATCGGTACATCGCTGCCTCTGGCCGGCACCCCCGCGGTTGGAGATTTGCTTGCCGGGGTCCGTGAGAACGGGCAGAGCCTCACACCGGAACAACTGCTCAAGGTGGCGGGGGCTCTGGCAACAGCGCGGAAGCTGCATCAGTTGGCCAGCCAGTGCGGCCCACGGTATCCCACATTGTCTGAGCTGTTGAAGAATCTGGAGCCTCTCCCCGATCTGGAAGCCAGGGTTGACCGTGCAGTTGACCAGAGAGGCCGGATTCAGGACGGCGCGAGCCCGGAGCTGGCCCGGATCAGAAAAGAGATAGGTACACTGCGTCAACGCCTCCACCAGGAACTTGCAGAGATTCTGGAGCGACTGGCCTCACAGAAAACACTCCGTGACAAGCTCGTAAGCGTGCGCAACGACCGCCTGGTCATTCCTCTCAGAAGCGATGCACGCGCAGCGGTGGACGGCATCGTCCACGATACCTCCCAGACCGGCGCCACCTGCTTCATCGAACCCTTTTCCGTTGTTCCCCTCAACAACCGGCTCAGCCAGGCTCGCAGTCGTGAACGGGAGGAGGAGGCCCGTATCCTCAGGGAGCTTACCGGGGGAGTAATGGCGGCTGCCGCGACTCTGCACCGCAACGAGAAGTGGCTGGGAAGGATTGACTGTGTGCATGCCAAGGTACGTTTGAGCTTTCTGCTCCGGGCACGGGCACCACAGCTCAATGACGGTGCCGACATCCGGCTGCTCCAGGCGATGCACCCTGTTCTCGCCTTGCAGGAACGGGCCCAGGATCCTTCGGCACTGCCGGAGGCACTGGCCGAGATGGTTCTCGGTGGCGATACCTCGACAACCGGTACAACCGCCGGACTCACGGTGGTACCTATTGACCTCCAGCTTGGTGGAGAGCGGCGAACCCTGATCATCAGCGGCGCCAATACCGGGGGCAAAACGGTCTCCTTGAAAACCCTGGGACTTCTGGGCCTTATGGTCCAGGCTGGCATGCACATTCCTGTTGCTGAGGGCAGTGAATGGCCGGTGCTTGCAGGTATCTTTGCGGAAATCGGTGACGAGCAGGATGTGCGTGCTCATTTGAGCACCTTTTCTGCGAGAGTGAAGAGGTTGGCGGCAATGGTGCAAGAAGTGGACAGCCGGTCCCTGATCCTGCTTGATGAGTTCGGCACCGGCACCGACCCTGCTGAAGGATCTGCTCTGGCTCTGGCTGTTCTGGATGAACTGCGTGGCCGGGAGCCGTTCATCGCTGTTACCACCCATTACCATCTGCTCAAGGCGTACGGCATGCTCCAGAATGGGGTGGAAAACGTATCGGTGCTGTTTGACGACAACACCGGTCGGCCCACGTATCGTTTGCTCTACGGTTATCCCGGTACGAGCAATGCATTGGAAATCGCCGCCGATCTCGGAATGTCCTCCGAGCTGATCGAGGCGGCCAGAAACTATCTGGACAGAAACGAGCGCCGCATCATCGAGCTGATTCGACACCTGGAGGAGGCCTGCCAGAGAGCCAGGACGCAGGAAGAGGAGTGGAGAAGTCAGCGCCGGCAGTTTGAGCTCGCTCGGGCGAATCTGGCTCGAGAGCGGGAAGAGCTTGTCCAGTCTCGCGAGGAGATCCTCGACGCAGCCAGGCAAAAGGCCCGGCGATTGCTCGATGAGGCTGAACAGGAACTGAAGTCCACAGTCGGCCACTTCCAGCGCAAGGGTATGAAAGGTGCTATGACGGCACGGAGAAAAGTTCGGCAAATCAGTGAAGAACTGAACGCCGGCCTGGAACCCCGGGTCCCTGACAGCACCGACGTGGCTGCACCTGAAGCAGAGGGTAAGCTGGTGCGCTTGCGGGGCCTGGGTGGCACGGGTACCCTGATCAAAATCAAGGATCAGGGGCAGCGTGCCGAGGTGCAAATGGGTTCAAAGCGGGTGGAAGTGGACACGAAGAACCTCGAGTGCTTGCCGTCACAACAGAGCGAGCAGAGCGCTGCAGTCGGCTCCAGTGGAATTCGCGTTTTCCGGGAAGAGCCGGAAACCTGTGGACAGAGAGTGGACCTCCTGGGTCTGAGGGTGGAGGAGGCGCTCACATTGCTGGACAGGACAATTGACCGGGCAATCCTGGACGGTTGCGCCGAGCTGCATGTTGTCCATGGACACGGAAGTGGCCGGCTCAGGCAGGCGGTGCAGGAGTTTCTCACCGACCACGCTGCGGTCAAAGGGTTTCACCCCGAGATGCAGAACCGGGGAGGCAGCGGGGTAACGGTGGTGGAACTCAAGGACTAGTAGGCACTAGGCAGTAAGCACTACGCACTAGGGACTGGGCACCAGGCAGTAAAGACTATGCGCCACTACCGTGAAGTGATTGAAGAAATCAGGTCCAAGGTCAACATTGTGGATGTGGTGGGCTCTTATGTCTCGCTGCGCAAGCAGGGAAAGAACTACGTGGGATCCTGCCCGTTCCATACGGAAAAGACCCCGTCTTTTACTGTAAGTGACGAGAAGCAGCTCTTTCACTGCTTCGGCTGTGGCGCCAGCGGCAGTGTTTTTGATTTTCTCATGCGGTTGCGCAACCTCACCTTTTCCGAGGCCGTGGAGGATCTGGCCAGGCGCAATGGAATACCTCTGCCGAAGCCTGCGGAAACAGGCCAGCAGCGACGGATGCGCGAGTTGGCCGATCGTCTGTCCCAGGCCAACCAGACGGCTGCCAGGTACTTTCAGCGGGCATTGTTGGAGGAGGGCTCGGGTGAACTGGCTCGTGGATACCTGCAAGGTCGCAACATGGGAGATCAGGTCATCGGTGATTTCGAGTTGGGTTATGCACCCCGTTCCTGGGACGGACTCAAGGCTTACCTGCTGGGCGAGGGTGTATCCCTGGAGGTGGCGGTTCAGGCAGGATTGCTGATTAAGAAATCTGAGCGCGAGGCCTACAGCCGGTTCAGGCACCGCCTCATGTTCCCCATCAAGGACATGGCCGGCCGGTACGTTGGTTTCGGCGGCCGGGCCCTCGATGAGACCCCGCCCAAGTACCTGAACAGCCCCGAGAGCCCGGTATTTCACAAGGGAAGAATTCTCTACGGACTGGCCACAGCGAAAGAGGCGTGTCGACAGCAAAGAGAGGTTATCCTGGTGGAGGGCTACTTTGATTTACTGGCTCTTTACAGCCGGGGCATCCGCAATGTGGTCGCACCCCTGGGCACTGCACTCACCGGACAACATGTCCGGCTGTTGAGTCGTCTGGCACCTCAGGCGGTAGTTGTTTTTGATGGGGATGAATCCGGCCTGAAGGCGGCCATGCGCAGTGTAGAGCTGTTTCTCAAGGAAAAACTGCCGGCGCGCATGCTGGCCCTGCCCAGGGAAATGGATCCTGACGATTTTCTGCGCCGGGAGGGAAAGGAGGCCTTTCTCCGGCAACTCGAGGAAGCTGGGCCCCTGTTGGACTTTTTCCTGGAGCAGTGCCTGACGGAGTATGACGGTTCCGTATCCGGCCGGCTCAAGGTGATCCGTGCGGCGTCTCCGGTACTCAGGCTGGTGGATTCCAGTGTAACCCGGGAGGCCTATGTGCGCTTGCTCTCCCAGCACCTTGGAGTGAGCGAAGAGGTACTCTGCGAGGAACTGGGCTGGTTCCGCGGGGTTACCAGTGCGCGGGTGAGCGAGGGCCGGCGGGATAAGGGGGGCAGGGTACCCAGCATGGAGGAGGTGATTGTACGCATACTGATTCACTATCCTCAGTGGATACCGGCACTGGATGAAGGCGAGGTCATAGATCACTTTGAGGATAGAGTATGGCAAAAAGTGGCCTCACTTTTGCTGAAACACTGCAGCGCCGACGGCAATGTCGATCTGGCCGGGTTACTGTTGGAGGTCCAAGATGAAGGGGTGCGGAAAGCGATGACCGCCTGGTCGCTGGAGACCAGTCCGTGGGAAGAGCACATCGCACAGCTGCGCTTGCAGGAATATCTCGATGGAATCAGGGCCAGGAAGGGCAGTCGAAAGGATGAACTCAAACGGCTGCAACACGAGATCCGGGCTGCCGAGCAGAGTCAGAATGAAGAGTTGGTGCAAGAACTTCTGACGAGGAAGGCAGCCTTGTTGGCCACGAGAGCCGATGGAAAAGCCAACCTTTCCAAACGGGAGACACTTTAATGGCGAAGAAATCCGACATGGAAAATCTGAAGCGGCTTATCTCAATAGGCAAGGAAAAGGGCTATCTCACCTACGATGAGGTGAATAGCGCCCTGCCTGACGATCTTGTATCCTCGGAGAAGATCGACGACATGATGATGATCTTCGATGAGATGGATATCGAGATCGTCGATTCCTCCCAGAAGGTAAAGGTGCTTAAGGAGAAAATCGAAAAGGAGGCGGAGTCTATCGAAGAGGGGGAAGAAGATCTGCACCTGGAGGAAGACTCGGGTGCGCGGGTCACCGACCCGGTGAAGATGTATCTTCGGGAGATGGGCATGGTCTATCTTTTGACCAGAGAGGGCGAGGTGGAGATCGCCAAGCGCATCGAACAGGGCGAGCAGGAGGTGATCGACGCCATCATCGCCACTCCCATCGGGGTTCGTGAGATTCTCGGCTTGCGTGAAAAAATCGCCCAGGACAAATTGAGGGTTCGCGATGTGCTTAAC
>JBKHJD010000012.1:0-17115 GCA_046538315.1 Syntrophobacteria bacterium | reverse complement strand
GGAGACTGTCATTACCTGGACGGTAATCTGCACGCGGAAGTAAAAATCCTGACCACCCAGGAGTTGCTGGACTATGCTGGCATTGGTCGGCAGCGTCTGCATCTCCGGTGGATTTCGTCTGCGGAGGGCCAGCGCTTTGCCGAGACGGTGAGTGAGCTGACCGAACTGGTGAGCGACCTTGGCCCCCTGGATACTGAGCACCACAGGACAGCGCTGGAGGCAGCGCTTCACACCCTTGATAGCGAGAACGTGCGCTGGCTTCTGGGAATGCAGCGGGAGCTCACCGAGAAGCAGAATGTGTACGGCGAGAAGGTCGACTCGGACGCTTACAAGAGGTTGCTCCAGGAGACGCTCCGCAACCAGTACCAGAAAAGCTTGATTCGCCTGAGCCTGAGGGAGGGTCCGCTCTCCGTGCGGGAGATTGATTCTCGCATCAATATCGGCACCCAGGATGTCGCCTCCCTGGTGCTGGAGATGGAGAATCAGGGCCAGGTCGAGCTGCACGGCTATGAGGGGCGAACTCCTAAATTTGCCGGTACAACAACCTAAGAGCAGGACTTTCTGGCGGCAAGAGGGACTCTGCCGCATAACGGACGTCAGACAATACAAGGTCATAAAGAGGTTCTAGCATGGTACCCAAAGGCAGAGACAGCATAGTGGGCTCGGTTATGGTGGTGGGCGGTGGCATCGCCGGTATGCAGGCTGCTCTGGACCTGGCCGATTCCGGTTACAAGGTTTACCTGGTGGAGAAAGGCCCTGCCATCGGCGGTGTTATGGTCCAGCTCGACAAGACCTTTCCCACCAACGAATGTTCCATGTGAATTATTTCGCCCAAGCTGGTCGAGGTCGGCCGCCATCTGAACATCGATCTGCTCACCTTGACGGAGGTGGAGAGCGTCTCCGGTGAGGTGGGAAATTTTCAGGTCACCCTCAAGCAACGACCCCGTTATATTGATCAGGATCGCTGTACCGGGTGCGGTTTGTGTAAAGATCGTTGCCCCGCTACTGCAGTCAACGAGTTCAATGAGGGACTGGATCGCCGGAAAGCCACCTACATCGAACTTCCCCAGGCGGTGCCGCTTTCCTATTCCATAGACCGAGATGCCTGTATCGGCTGTGGCCTCTGCGAAAAGGTCTGCCTGGCCAGGGCCATTTTGTACAGCGATCAACCAAAGCAGATGCAGCTCGATGTTGGCGCCATTGTCCTGGCAACGGGAAGCGAGTTTTTCAAACCCACGGCGTTCGATACATACGATTACGCTCATTTACCCAACGTGATCACCAGTCTGGAGTTTGAACGGATCCTGAGTGCTGGGGGACCCTACAAGGGTCATCTAATGCGACCCTACGATCTGGACGAACCCAGAAGCATTGCCTGGCTTCAGTGTATCGGCTCCCGCGACATCAACCAGTGTGATAACGCCTACTGTTCAGGCGTCTGCTGCATGTACGCTATCAAACAGGCGGTCATCGCCAAGGAGCACGCCAGAGACGGCCTGGATACTGCCATCTTTTTCATGGACATGCGCACCCACGGTAAGGATTTCGAGAGATACTACGAGCGAGCCCGGCAACACCATAAAGTACGCTTCATCCGCTCCCGTATCCATTCCATTGTGCAGGATTCCGAGACCCAAAACCTCATTCTCTCTTATGTGGACGAGAGCGGGGAGCTCCACGAGGAGGTCTTCGATATGGTGGTCCTCTCCGTGGGAACCCAAACGCCTGATGGTGTGGCGGCTCTGGCTGAGCGGCTCGGGGTGGAACTTAATGCCTATCGTTTCTGTGCCACCACTTCTTTTCAGCCGGTGGACACCTCGCGGCCCGGCATCTTTGTGTGCGGCATCTTCCAGGGGCCCAAAGACATACCATCTTCAGTGACGGAGGCCAGTGCCGCAGCCTGTGCTGCGTCCATGAGACTGACACCGGCTCGGGGCACGCTGATCCAGGAAAAGACATACCCCGAAGAGCGGGACATTTCCTCCGAGAAGCCCCGGATCGGCGTATTTGTTTGCAACTGCGGGGTCAACATCGGTGGTGTGGTGCGGGTCCCGGAAGTAGCAGAATACGCCAAAACCCTGCCCAACGTAGCCTATGTCCAGGAGAACCTGTTTTCCTGTTCTCAGGACGCTCAGGAACAGCTGCGAGACGTCATTGGGGAACAGAAGCTCAACCGGGTCGTGGTGGCATCCTGCACGCCCCGTACCCATGAACCGCTTTTTCAGGAAACCCTCAAGAGTGCTGGTATCAACAAGTACCTCTTCGAGATGGCCAATATCCGCGATCAGGACTCCTGGGTGCACCAGAATGATCCGGATGCCGCTACCGACAAGGCCAAAGACCTGGTCCGGATGGCTGTGGCCAAAGCCGGCCTCCTGCAGCCCCTGCAAGAAGAAAAGATTCCCATTCTGCCTTCAGCCCTGGTGGTGGGGGGTGGACTTGCAGGGATGCAGGCAGCCCTGGCCATCGCGGAATCCGGCTATGAAGTCCACCTTGTGGAAAAGGCGGACAAACTGGGAGGCCAGGCCCACCATATTTATTGGACCTGCGATGGGAAAGATGTGCAATCCTTTCTGAAGGAAATGATCCGAAAGGTGGAAAACCATCCTTTGATTAGGGTGCACCTCAACAGCGAACTGGTCTATTCCACCGGTTTTGTCGGCAGTTTTCGATCCACCATCAGTGGGAAACGGGAAAGCGTCTCCCTGGATCATGGGGTGATCATTTTGGCGACAGGCGCTAGTGCCTATCGTCCCAAAGAATATCTCTACGGGAGCCACCCCAATGTATCTTTATGGCATGAACTGGATGAGTTGATCGTCAACCGGGATCCCTTGATCACCGGGAGTCGATGCGGCATCTTCATCCAGTGTGTCGGGTCTCGTGAGCCGGACCGTCCTTACTGCAGCCGGATCTGCTGCACGCACAGTGTTCAGACTGCCCTCAAGATCAAGGAGATAAACCCAGATATCGATATCTATATCCTCTATCGAGATCTTCGCACCTACGGGTTCATGGAAACCCTTTACCAGGAGGCCCGGCGCAAGGGGGTAGTGTTCATACGCTATGATCTGGAAAACAAACCACAGGTACGAGAGCGGGACGACGGCGGACTGGAAGTAGAGGTGCCCGATCACATCCTGAGGCGCCCCATTATTCTTCGCCCCGATTTCGTCAACCTGGCCACGGCCATAGAGCCTTCAGCCACCGAGGAACTCAGCAGGCACCTGAAGGTCCCCCTGAATGATGACGGTTTCTTCATGGAGGCCCATGCCAAGCTTCGTCCGGTGGATTTTGCCTCCGATGGTATCTTCGTCTGTGGTTTGGCCCATTATCCAAAATCCATTGAAGAATCGCTCACCCAAGCCATGGCGGCTGCGACGAGAGCCATAGGGGTTTTGGCCAGACAGATCTGGGTGACCAGCGGCCTGACAGCAAGGATCAACCCAGAAACCTGCGTGGGGTGCAAGGGCTGCCTGGAAGTGTGCCCCTATGGTGCCATTACATTCAATGAGGAGCTGCACATATCAGAGGTGAACCCCGCTGTTTGTAAGGGCTGTGGGTCCTGTGCCGCCGCCTGTCCTTCAGGAAGCGCCCGGTTGTTGGGTTTCACTCGCAAGCAGCTCAACACCCAAGTTATGGCGGCCTTACAATAAAAAAGGGGAGTGGAAATGGAAAAATTTCATCCCAAGGTGCTTGCCTTTCTGTGTAACTGGTGCGCTTATGCTGGAGCGGACCTGGCCGGAGTCAGCCGCCTGCAGTACCCTCCCGAGGTTCGAGTCATCCGGGTAATGTGTTCTTCCTCGGTTTCCCCTGAAAACATCTTGAAGGCGTTTCAGAGAGGGGCGGACGGGGTCTTTGTGGGTGGATGACACCTTGGAGAATGTCATTACCTGTATGGTAATTACCTTGCGGCAAGGCGCGTGACGGTTCTCCAGGAATTGATGGAGTACCTGGGGATGCAGTCTCAACGGCTTCAGATAGTCTGGGTCTCATCGGCGGAGGGGCCCAAATTTGCGCAGGAGATGACCCGTTTCATCGAAGAGATCCGGTCACTTGGGCCACTGCAAAAAGTAGTTCCCCCTGTTCACCAGGAGCCTCCCCATGTGGAAGAGGCTGCACGGTAAGTTCGCATCGGGAGAAAAGCATGTATGATGAGATCAAGAACAAGGTTCGGGAACTCCTCGGCTCCGAAGAAATCCAGGGGTTTCTGGCACTCAAGCAGGATGGGATGCATGTGGGACCGCACCTTTTCGTAGATCCCGACGAAGTGGAGCACCTGGTCATCGGTGACGTTTCCGAGCCCGGCAGAGCCCGGTATCCCGTCCTCAAGATAATGCAGACTCTGCTTCATTCGTACCCAGAGGCACGCTTCGGAGTGTTGCTGAGGGGTTGTGATGAACGACACCTCAAAGCACTCGTGGCCTGGAATCAGATATCGGCCGACCGTGTAGTCCCGGTGGGGGTGGCCTGCCCGCAGGCCCTGGCAGAGGCCTGTCAGTGTATGCAGCCCTACCCTGAAAACTACCTCGAGGGGAAACCTGCGGAGCCCGTCCAACATCAGGCCTTGCCGTTGGAGGAGGCCCCTCCTCTGGAGAGGTGGTCTTCCTGGCTCCATGAATTTGAAAAATGCATTAAATGCTATGGATGCAGGAATATCTGTCCCATGTGTTTTTGCAACGAATGCGCCCTTGAAAGCGAAGACGTCGTCTCTCCCGGTGAAATTCCTCCCGAGTTTCCCATGTTCCACCTGGTGCGGGCAGTTCACATGATCGGGCGGTGTGTGGATTGCGGCCTGTGCGAGGAAGCCTGCCCGGTCAACATCCCTTTGCGGTCGCTTTATAAAAAGGTGAACGAGATCGTCTTTGCGCACTTCCAGTTTCGCCCGGGGTTTGGCACCAAGGAAAGATCACCCCTGCATGAAGTGCCAGAGCCCCCGCCAACCCGCTAGTACTTCCATCTCCAGATGAAATGTGCTTAAATGTTTTGGCACGTGTGCCGAGCAAGGAAACCTATTGCAAACGTGCACGGGCGGTTTTTTCGATTATGTAGTTCGCCACGTTTTAAAAAACATGCTTGAGCATTCTGAAATAACATTGGCTCCCCCACTTCACACCGGGGAATGAAATCTTGGTGACAAGCTGCATTGGATACAGGGCAGCGGAGGCCGTCGTGGCTCTAACAATACCACAACAGACGAGATTCTTATGAAGCACGAAACCACTCGTCTACAGGAACATATCAACCAGCTTGAAGAAGAAATTCAAAGACTCAATCTGGAGGCGTCCAGGTCCAAGTTGATAGAAGAGTCGCTGAAGGAGTCAATTTCGGATTATGAGCTGCTGTTCGATAATATTCCCGGCTCGGTATACAAGGGGTACAGGGATTGGCAGGTCGTTTTTTTTGACGACAAGATTGAAACCTTGAGCGGATATCCCAAGGAAATCTTCAACTCTCGCCGGATGAAATGGTCTGATTTGATCGTTGCAGATGACCTGGAAGCAGTAAAATATGCGACAAAAATCGCACTAAGAGGGAACAGGTCCTATCTTAGAGAGTATAGGATAAGAATCAGGAACGGGGAGATAAGGTGGATCCAGGACAGAGGTACTATAGTTTGTGATCAGTCGGGCGACATTAAACATTTGAACGGGATCTTCTTTGATATTACTGAAAAAAAACAAGCTGAAGATGAAATCACCAGAACCAAAATGGAACTTGAGCAAATTTTCCGTACCGCAGCGGACGGGATGCGAGTGGTGTACAATAATTTCGATGTGTTCTGGGTTAACGATACTTTTACTACTCTATCGAGAGTGGGAAAACATAGATGCCATGAAAAAAAATGTTACGAAGTTCTATCGGGGCCTCTCTGCCATACGCCCGAATGTCCGGTTACACGGATATTGGAGACAGCTGAGGAAAGAATAGAACTCGAGACTGAAAAAAAACGCCTTGACGGCTCCCGTATTCAGTGCATTTTGACGGCAACGCCGTTTCGCAACGAACGGGGGGAAATTGTAGGTATTGTCGAAGACTTCAAGGACATCACCGAGCGCCGGCAAACGGAGGAGTCCCTGGCACGCTCGGAGGCGAACTATCGACTGTTGCTCAGGACCATTCCGTCTATCGTCTTCAGGGGTTATAAGGATTGGTCCGTTGACTTCCTGGACAACAAGATCGAGAAACTAACCGGATATCCAATGCAGCATTTCAATTCAAGAAAATTGAAATGGTCTGATATTATTGTCCAGGAGGATATGGTATCAATAAGAGACATCTTTAAAAAAGCTCTCGTGAAAGATAAGGTATACCTTAGAGAATACAGAATAAAGACCGCAACCGGCGATATTCGATGGATTCGGGAGAGAAGTCAAATTGTTCTCGATGAGAATGAGGAGTTCTCCTACGTAGGCGGCACTTTCTCCGACATCACTGAAAGACAACAGATGCAGCAACAATTAAACGACTCCTATGAAAAGCTGGAGAAAGCCCATAAAGAGCTGGAAGATTACTGCAGAGTAATCAATGATCTGAACGAAAATTTGGAAAATATGGTCAAGGAACGGACAGAAGAACTTGTCAGGTCAGAAAGCAAGTACAAAAGGCTCGTCGAGAATTCAAAAGATGTGATCTATATATGCAATGAAAACGGAGAAATCACCGACATCAATCCGAGCGGTTGCGAACTGTTGGGTTTTAAGTCTCAGGATGATGTCCAAACCTTGACCCTTCGGGATATCCTCCAAGATCCAGATGAGGCTGACAAGTACCATGAGACTCTGAAACAGCAGGGTTTCATCAAAGACTACGAGGTAACGTTCAAGACGAGAGATGATCGAATCCTCAACATGCTCATCACCGCCAGCGCCATCGTGGATGAAGCGGGGAAATTCGTTGGGTGCGAAGGAATCGCCAGGGATGTGACAGAACTTCGAAGGGTGACCGAACATTTGCTGGAATCACAAAAAATGGCCACCGTAGGACAGTTAGCGGCAGGTGTGGCCCATGAGATAAACACCCCCTTGATGGTTATTCTGGCGCACTCACAGTTGCTGGCAGACGAGTTCCCGGAGGGGAGTGAGACCCTGGAAGATTTGAAGGTCATCGAAGAGCAGACCAAGATCTGCGGTAAAATTGTTGCTGATCTGCTTGATTTTTCTAGAGGAAGTGAGACTGTTATTGACTCTACTGACATCAACCAAACAATTGAAGATGTGCTGGCGGTGTTGGAGCATTCCCTGAACATAGATCGAATTTATATTATCAGGGACTTCGCACCTGATCTTCCCCCTATCTTTGCTGATAGTGAGAAATTAAAGCAGGCTCACGTTAACATGCTTAACAACTCTCATGATGCAATGGATACCGACGGCGCTATTGTAATTAGCACGCAGCATGACAGAGATTCCGAAGAAATAGTTATCTCCTTCATTGATACAGGACCCGGTATACCGGCCGAGATCAAGCACAAGGTTTTTGACCCGTTCTTTACCACTAAAGAGGTGGGAAAAGGTACGGGGCTTGGATTGGCGGTAACATTTGGAATCGTCAAACAGCACGGAGGATATATCGAGGTAGAAAGTCCACCCTCGGCTGAGCGGCTGAAACTATTGGCAGGCGAACATGTCAAAAAAAGAGGCCAGGGAACAGCTTTCATCATTCACTTGCCTGCAACCTAGCGACGCTTGTCACATACCAATACCCGGGGAAGGTTTTAGCCCTTCTAACACGATGGAGACTTTCATTTCCAGTTCGTCCTTGTCTATGGGCTTGACACAATATTCGTCGGCTCCCAGCTCAAAGGAGTGAGAGGCAGTATCCAGGCCGGGATAGCCGGTCAGCATAATCACCTTGATGTCAGGGTTTATGTTTTTTAACTCTTCCAAGACCTGAACACCTGAGAGTTTTTTTAGCTTGATGTCCAGCACGGCCAGATCCATCTCATGATCTCTGGCATACGCCAGGGCCTCGTCCTCTTCGGTGAAACCAGAAACCTCATGTCCCTTTCTGGTCAAGATTTTCTTGATCGCGTTCACCGCTGCCGGCACATCGTCCAAAACAAGTATTTTGGCCATGAAGAAACCTCCAGAGAAATTGTGCCTCGGCAAAAGACATCCTTTTCAGAAGATCAACATAAAGAAGCCAAACCATCCATCAATATTTTCTCTGCATAATCACGTACTTACCTGAAAACTCATACCGAGAGTACCCGGCTTTCCTGAAGAGCTGAATGGCTGCTACATTGGTATTGGGAATCAAGGCCCAGACCGTGCCTTTTATGGGGGTTTTATTTAACATTTCGTCACCATATCCCTGGTTCCTGTACTCCGGCAACACCGCAATGTGTATCCACTTCGCCCGATCCAGGCTGATTAATCCAATAGGTTTTCCGTCCACTTCCGCAATCCAATCACTGTTGCGCTTCAATACCTTGATAAACCACAGAGCATAGTCCTTTTCTCTGACCGGTGTCAGGTCTGTTTCACATCGAAGAGAACAGAATAGCTCAAAATCATCTGCGGTAACCGGTCTCAGTGAAAGAGCCATCTTCACCTCCACTGCTGGGAAACCTGAATATGTATCTTACCTTCTCCTTCACTCAAAAACAATACCGGCCGCCAATCATAGCAGCTCCTCCGAGGCTCTTTGCCCTCTGTGCAACCGGCATCCGCAAGAGGCTCATATGTTCAGGCTTCCAGGTTCCTGCAAAAAACCTTGTCCTTTCCCATCATCTCACGGAACGGCTCAGGCGTCGCACAAAAAATAGGTTCTGCCGATTCGATTGAATAGCCTCATTCTCAGGATCATAATCAGTTGCCCTTCGTTGGCGATGATCTTTACCTACATTGGGCACAGTGGGTATATTTTGGCTATTTTCTATTTTAACGGTATCTCAATAACGTAGGGAGAGTTTCATAAGAATTCATGAAATATCCGGGTTAGCGGTGTGTGGGGGCGAGCGAATTTATTGGCAGGCTAAAAGCGAACCTATTGTCAAAGCAATACCGCTCTGATAGAATTAAGTGTCTAGTATAAGGAGAATTAAACGCTCGAAATTGGGTCAGAGGATACCAGCCTTCCCTTATCGACATGCCCCCTACTTTCTACTCCCCTCGAGCGATTCTTGGGGTTGATATGAGTCATGCGAATAGGCTTCGGGGCAAATGTTTGCGAAAATTCCCCAGGGCCTTCGTAAAACAGGGGGATGCAGGAATACACCTGGCATTATTGCTTCAAACCCATCGGATCGTTGAGCCGGATATAAAGTGGTGACGGAGTTGCCTCGCCCATCCCGCCGGTTGCTGAACCCGGTTTCGTTGAAACGGACGGCATGGCCGCCTGCCGGATCTGCTGGTTGCGGTTTTACCAAGGAAAGCCAATGGGCGTAGAACAGGCAAGTATCATCGAACCCCAGCTTGATTTCCTGGAGGAAGTTGAACGTGAAAGCGGCATCAAGGCCTCGGCCTGCTTTCAGTGCTGCAAGTGCACCAATGGCTGCCCGGTAACCTTCGCCATGGACTATCCTCCGGATAAAATCTTGCGATTCGTGCATCTCGGTTTAAAAGACCTGGCTCTCACAGGTAACACTATGTGGGTCTGCTCTGCCTGTGAGACGTGCACCACCCGCTGCCCCAACGAGATCGATATCGCCGGATTGATGGATTACCTCAAACAGCGGGCCACAAGAGAGGCGGTACCACTGAAGGACAACGCCACCTACCACTTCCATCGCGTTTTTCTCAAGGACATTGCCAGACGAGGACGGGTGTTCGAGGCAGGCCTGTTGCTGCGGTATATGCTTGCCAGTGGCCAGTGGCGAGCCAGGCTGGCCGACGGCTCCTGGCGGCGGGATATGCGTCTTGGTCTCACCATGGTTCGCAAAGGTCGCCTTCCCTTGCGCCCTGGTTCCGTGCAGGCTCAATCTGAGGTGAAAGCCCTCATCCATACATGCTGATGTTTCAATGCACGCAAAAACTTTTTGCCCGGAGAGGCGGTGAGGTGTAATGGCGGGAGCCAAAGAATTCGCAATGAGGGTCAGTTATTACCCGGGTTGTTCTCTGGAGGGCACGGCGCCGGACTATCGGGAATCCCTGGAGACCATGGCTGCTGAGTTGGGCATCGAGCTCCAGGAACTGGAGGATTGGAACTGCTGTGGCGCCACCGCCGCGCATTGCCTGGATGAGTATGCCGCCATCGCCTTGCCGGGCAGAAACCTCATGATCGCCGGGGCGGCAGGACGCGACGTGGTGGTTCCCTGTGCGCTCTGTTTCAACCGCCTCAAAGTAGCGGAAAAGGCTCTTCTTGCTGGAGATCCCGGCGATTGGGGGCTGACCTTTGAGGGCCGCATCAATGTCTTGGATTTGCTGGATTTTTTCTCGGAGGAGCCGATCTTGCAACGAATTGCAACCAGGGTCAGCAAGCCGCTGGCGGCACTGCGACCCGTGTGTTACTACGGCTGTGTGGTGAACCGACCGCCAAAGGTCACTGATGCGGCCCGCCCTGAAAACCCCATAAATATGGAGAGCCTGCTCAAGACCCTTGGGGCTCAGGTAATTGATTGGCCTTACAAGACTGATTGCTGCGGAGCCAGCCACGCCGTGGCACGGCCTGATATCGTCTTCCGCCTCGTACACCGTCTCTACGAAGGGGCAGTACGGGCCGGAGCTAACTGTATCGCGGTCTCCTGCCAGATGTGCCAGGCCAATCTGGACATGTACCAGCGCGAGATCTGCCTTGAGTTTGGCTCGCGTCACTACCTCCCTGTTTTCTACTTCACCGAACTCATCGGCATGGCCCTGGGTCACGGTGAGGTGAGCCTCTGGCTGCATCGCCATTTCGTGGATCCGCAACCCTTGCTCGCTGAAGCACAACTCCTGTAGGAGCAGAGGTGGGTAGTATTGAGGCTGACTATGAACTCCGTGCGTACAGATGACAACAAGAGCTCCGTCACGCTCGAGAGGCCTGCCAATCCTGTGGGAGCGGTTATGGTGGTCGGCGGCGGCATCACCGGTATCCAGGCATCACTGGATATGGCCAATGCTGGCTTTCTCGTGTATCTGGTGGAGAAGGATATCAGTATCGGCGGGGTGATGGCCAGGCTCGACAAGACCTTTCCCACCAACGACTGCTCCACCTGTATCATTTCACCCAAACTCATAGAGGTAGCTACCCACCCCAACATCAAGATCCTGAGCCGGTCCACCGTGGATGCCATAAGCGGGCAACCAGGGAATTTCCAGGTGATCCTCAAGCGGGAACCACGCTACATAGATGAGCAGCGGTGCACCGGCTGCGGTGAATGTATCCTGGCCTGTCCGGTGGAGCTTGATGCAGACTTCAATGAGGGTCTGAACCGTCGCAAGGCCATCTACCGCCACTTTCCCCAGGCTATTCCCTCTGCCTTTGCCATTGACAAGTACGATCGTCCTCCGTGTGTTATCACCTGTCCGGCCGGAATCAACGTCCAGGGATATATCCAGCTCATCGGCCAGGGAAAGTACGAGGAGGCGGTGCAGTTGATCATGGAGCGTCTACCGCTGCCCGGTGTCCTGGGACGGGTCTGCCCCCATCCCTGCGAGTATCAATGCCGGAGGCGGCAGGTGGATGAGGCGCTCGCCATCAAGGATCTCAAGCGCTTTGCCGCAGACCAGGTGGACCTGAACCAGCTGCCGCTGCCCCAGATCGAGGAACGCCCGGAGAAAGTGGCAGTGGTGGGTTCCGGCCCGGCCGGGCTCACGGTGGCATACGATCTCCGGCTCAAGGGCTACCAGGTGATTATTTTCGAGGCCCTTCCGGTTCTGGGTGGTATGCTTCGGGTGGGAATTCCCGATTACCGGCTTCCGGCTGAGCTCCTCGACCGGGAGATCAGCCACATCTTGCGCCTTGGAATCGAAACTCACACATGCAAGAGACTCGGAGCCGACTTTACCCTGGATGATCTGATCCAGCAGGGATTCAGCGCCGTCTTCCTGGCCGTTGGCAGCCACCGCGGCATGAAGCTTCATATTCCGGGTGAGGATGAGTTCAAAGGCGTAGTGGATGCGGTGGATTTTCTCAGGGAGGTAAATCTGGGTAAGCGCGAACAGCCTGGAAGAAGGTTGGTCGTACTGGGTGGCAGCAACGTGGCCATTGATGCCGCCCGGACAGCACTCCGCCTCGGCTGCCAGGAGGTGAACGTTGTCTACCGCCGCAGCCGCGAGGAGATGCCCGCTTACCCGGAAGAAATCGAGGGTGCTCTGGCCGAGGGGGTAAGGATCCATTACCTTGCAGCCCCGGTGGGCATTCGGGGAGAGCAGGGCAAGGTCACCGGCTGCGAGTGCATGCGTACGGAACTGGAACCGCCTGATGAGAGCGGTCGCCGCCGGCCGGTGCCGGTAGCTGGCTCCAAATTTGTCATTGACTGCGACGCAGTCATCCCGGCGATGGGTCAACAACCTGAAGTCGACTGGGCTTTGGAAGAGAAAGGACTGGAGGTTACCCGGCACAATACCCTGGTGGTAAACCGCTACACCATGCAAACCGCCATTCCACAAGTGTTTGCCGCCGGTGACGCCGTCAGCGGCCCGGCAACGGTAATCGAGGCAGTAGCAGCGGCCCATAAAGCGGCGGAGGCCATCCATCGCTACATAGAGGGTGAAGATCTCAAAGGACATGTCGAAGATCTGGCCAGGCGGCCCGAGCCGGGCCAGAACTGGCTTCGGATCCCTGAAGACGTGGAAAAGACAGCCCGGACCAGCATGCGGTACCGCGACCCGGCAGAGCGTCGTCGCAGCTTTGCTGAGGTACAACGTGGCCTCAGCGAGGAAGAGGCACGCCAAGAGGCCCTGCGCTGCTTGAACTGTGGCGGCTGCTGTGAATGCAAGGAGTGTGTGCGGGTCTGTGTGGCCAACGCCATTGACCATAGCATGCAGCCGGAACTGGTAACCCTGGATGTGGGCGCTGTTGTGGTCTCGGCTGGTTTCGAGCCCTTTGACGCCAGCGGCAAAGCCGAGTACGGCTACGGCCGCTACGCCAATGTTGTCACCAGCCTGGAATTTGAGCGCATTCTCTCGGCATCCGGTCCCTTCGCAGGACACATCCAGCGCCCCTCCGAGGGCATGCCGCCCAGGCGCCTGGCCTGGATCCAGTGTATCGGCTCCCGCGACGCAAGCATCGGCCAGGACTACTGCTCTAGTGTTTGCTGCATGTACGCCACCAAGCAAGCAATCATAGCCAAAGAACACGATACCGCCGTGGAGCCCAGCATCTTCTTCATTGATCTGCGAGCAATGGGTAAAGGCTTTGAGCGTTACTGCGAGCGAGCCCGCACCCAAAGTGGCGTCCGGTACCTTCGCAGCATGATCTCACGGGTGGTGGAGGATCCAACCACCCGCAATCTGGAGATTTCCTACTTTGACGAAGCGGGCAACCCGCAGGAGGAAGTCTTCGACATGATCATCCTCTCCCTGGCCCTGAAGCCCGGCACATCCGCTCAGGAGCTTGCACGTGCCCTTGACATACCCCTCGACCGGTTCGGCTTTGTTGAAACCGACCCCTTCAATGCTGTGGCGACCATGAGGCCTGGTATATTTTGCGCCGGGGTCCTCCAGGACCCGAAAGACATCCCGGAGAGTGTGGCCCAGGCCAGTGCCGCGAGCGCCGAGGCCATGGCACAGGTGAGCTCGGTCCGGAACCAGCTTGTCCAGGAAGTAATCCTGCCTCCGGAACGAAACGTCACCGGTGAAATTCCGCGGATCGGTGTATTTGTCTGCCACTGCGGCATCAACATCGCCGGGGTGGTAGATGTGGAGGCGGTGACGGATTACGCCAGGAGCCTCCCCAACGTGGTTTATGTGGACCACCTCCTTTTCGCCTGTTCCACGGATTCCAACGAGCAGATCAAAAAGATTGTTCAGGAACATGACCTGAACCGGGTGGTAGTCGCCTCGTGCTCACCTCGTACCCATGAACCATTGTTCCAGGATACCATCAGGGAGGCAGGTCTCAACAAATACCTCTTTGAAATGGCCAATATCCGGGACCAGTGCTCCTGGGTTCATGCCGACGACAGTGAGGCGGCCACGGAAAAATCAAAGGACCTTGTGCGTATGGCGGTCGCCCGGGCGACCTTTCTTGAACCCCTGCAAGAGACCAGGGTACCGGTTGTCCAGACCGCCCTCGTCGTCGGGGGTGGTGCCGCGGGAATGACTGCTGCCGTGAACTTGGCCGAGCAGGGATTTCAGGCGGTCCTGGTGGAAAAAGATGCGGAACTGGGTGGCAGGGCCCGAAGGGACATCCATTATAGCCCCGACGGCGTGCCGGTACAACCTTTCATGGACACACTCATCGAAAAAGTGGAGCGCCACGAACGCATCAGGGTCCTCACCAATGCCACGGTGGAAAGCTTCTCTGGATACAGGGGCAATTTCAAGAGCCTGGTGCAGGTAAACGGCAGCAAAGAAGAGTTGACTTACGGTGCGGCCATTATTGCCACCGGGGCCCTGGAGTACCAACCCAAAGAATATCTCTACGGCCAGGAGAAGCGGGTCCTCACCCAGACCGAATTTCATCACTTGCTGGCCCGGGAAGACCCGAGCCTCCAGCAGGCCTCCCGGCTGGTGATGATTCAGTGTGTGGGCTCCAGGGACGACGAGCGGCCTTACTGCAGTCGAGTCTGCTGCACCGCTGCCATCAGCAACGCTTTGCGGCTCAAGGCCCTCAATCCCCGGGCCCAGGTGTTCATTCTCTACCGTGATATTCGGACCTTCGGTCTCAAGGAACTCCTCTACAAAGAGGCCCGCGAAGCCGGAATCCGGTTCATCCGCTACGAGGCCGAAAAGAGGCCTCAGGTTCAATCCACCCAGGATGGACTCCTTGTCGAAGTGCAGGATCAAAACCTTGGCCAATCCATCCGCCTCCGCACCGATCTTGTCATCCTGAGCGCCGGGGTGGTGCCCAATCCTGCCAGCAAGGAGCTGGCCGAGGTATTCAAGCTCAACACCGATGCTGATGGCTTTTTTATGGAAGCCCACGTAAAGTTGCAGCCCCTTGATTTTGCCAACGCCGGTATCTTCTTGTGCGGGCTCGGCCACAGCCCCAAGTTCCTGGATGAGTGTATGGCCCAGGCTCGTGGCGCCGCCGCCAGAGCCGCAGCCTTGCTGAGCCGGGAAGTTATGATGGTCGGCGGCCAGGTGGCCGTGGTAAACCCTGGCAGGTGCGCTGCCTGTTGCACCTGTGTCCGAACCTGCCCGTATGGGGTCCCTTTCATCGGCAAACGGGGAGTGGCGGTAATAGAAGCGGCTGCCTGCCACGGCTGTGGCGTCTGTGCGGCCGAGTGCCCGGCAAAGGCAATCAGCCTGCAACACGTGACGGATGAGCAAGTATTCACTAAATGCGATGTCGTGCAGAGCAAAGAGACATCCTCATAGCTTTACTTGACTCGGTGCAAGCCGCAAAAAAGTTTTGCGGGCCGGCAAATCAAGCTAACACCGTGGAGGCCCGCAGTTTTTTCCAGCAGCTCGGGCAGAGAGGGGACATCAATGGCTGATTTTGAACCAAACATTGTGGCGTTCTGTTGCATGTACTGAGCCTACACAGCGGCGGACCTGGCAGGTTCGATGCGCCTGAGCTATCCTCCCAACATCAAGGTTATCCTGGTGCCCTGCACCGGGAGGGTAGATATCATTCACTTGCTCCGGGCCATAGAGGACGGGGCAGACGGGGTCTATGTGGCTGGCTGCCTGGAAGGCGGGTGCCACTTTCTCACCGGAAACATCAAGGCCAAGAAAAGAGTCCAGTATGTGAAAAAACTGGTGGAAGAGATCGGACTGGAACCTGAACGGGTGGAGATGTACAATCTTGAGGCCTCGGACGGACCTCGCTTTGCCCACATTGCCGCCGAGATGACCGAGCGTATCAGGAAACTGGGGCCAAGCCCCCTGCGTTTGGGCTCTGCTTCGCTCAAATCCGCAGCAACAGGATAGGCCGTGCCGCAAGGCCGGCCTTTGGTGGTCGGTCGTAACCGCCGTTCACGAATTATACCGGCCGTGTCCAGTCAAACAAGGCCACTGCGCGCCGGTTTGCACTTTTTCGGGGTGCGCCCAGTGGCCTTGTTTTTTTCGATTCATAAATTCGATGACGAATTTATTTCCTCAGGACTTGGTATGCCCTCGGCGGCGAGCGTGGGCCGAACGGAGGGAGCGTTGGCAACCGTCTGGGTAAATCGTCCAGACCACTGTATCTGCGACCGAGGTATTACGCCAACTCAGACCGAGGGACGTGGAACCACGCCAGCCCCGGAGACAATATCATTGACCCGCTCTTCCCATTCGATGGCCATAACATGGACACCAGCAATGCCCTTCATCTCCTTCATCTCCTGGATCTGCTCAATGGCAATCCTGATGCCTTCTTCACCCTGCTGCTTTTTCTCCACCCCTTTGAGCCGGGTGATGTAGTCCTCGGGCACATCCAGTCCCGGCACAAACTTCTGCATGTAGCGGGCCATGCCCACGGACTTCAACGGGGTGATACCGGCCATAATATAGCACTTCTCAGTAAGGCCCTGATCCCTGGCCTGCTGGACCCAGGTGCGAAATTTGTCCATGTTGTAGATGCACTGGGTCTGAATGAAATCCACTCCAGCGGCGATCTTTTTTGCCAGACGGGTCACTCGAAACTCAAACGGGTCAGCAAAGGGGTTGGCCGCCGCGCCAATGAAGAAGCCCGGCACCCCTTCCACCTCCTTGTCGTTGATCAGCTTGCCCTCGTCTCGCATCTTCTTTACCGCAGCGATAAGCTGCATGGAGTCGACGTCGAAGACGTTTTTGGCCTGGGGGTGATCACCGAACTTCTGGTGGTCGCCTGACAGGCAGAGCACGTTCTTGATTCCCATAGCCGATGCTCCCAGCAGGTCGCTCTGAATGGCGATCCGGTTGCGATCCCGGCAGACCATTTGCAGGTTCGGCTCCAGACCGCAATCCAGAAGGAGCCGGCACACGGCCATGCTACACATCCGCACGACCGCCGTCTGATTGTCGGTTACATTGACCGAGTCGACAATACCTTTGAGGTGCTCGGCCTTCTTGCGGATCACCTCGGCGTCTGCTCCGCGGGGCGGCCCCAGTTCACCGG
>JBKHJD010000011.1:0-17245 GCA_046538315.1 Syntrophobacteria bacterium | reverse complement strand
CCCATGGCCAGGTGCAAACACCGCCCTGTCTTTTTGTAGGGAAAAATGAGCTTCCTCTCCGCCTGTCTTCGAGAAATGGTGTTGACCACCTCTTTGGGAATTTCGAGGTCGCTGAGTTTCAGATACGGGATGTTGAGTTGCTTGGCCAGGGATTGGCAAATGTCACCCTCGTCTACCAGACCCTTCTCGACGATGATCTTGCCGAGGCGTTTCCGCCCTTTGTGCTTTTGTTCCTTGAGCACTTCCACCAGCTGATCTTCTGTAATCAGCCCGGCATCCACCAGAATTTGGCCCAGCTTTCTCCGAATCATCACAGGCCTCTGTATCTTGCGGACACTGACCCACCCGGTTTTTTCACTTCTTGGTACACAGTATGCAAGAAGACCACTACAGCCTGTCCATCCTCACAGGGTGAAAAAATGCAGCGTCTCACGCCGACAGAGCACTCTTTACCACATCGTTTCGCCGTTTACAAGAGTAACGCACTGACCGGCGGAGCCTGACGTCTGCTTGCGACCCTGGACAGGGGAGTGCGCGTTTCGTATAATCAACTCATGTCCCGGAACTGAACCAGCAGGCCCGGTGAGCTTCCCGGAGGGAGCCATATTCCAGTGGGCGAAGTGCATTTGCTGACCCGTTCACAGAGCGGGACTGTCAGGAGTTACACCCAGGAACATAATACATGCTGAAAAAGGTCCGCAATACTGTCGTCGCCCATCGGATGCTCCAGCCAGGCGACCGTGTGCTGGTCGGCGTCTCCGGGGGACCCGACTCCGTGGCTCTCTGCCATCTCCTCCATGGGCTGCGCCATGACCTCAACATTGACCTGGTGATCGCCCATGTTCATCATGGACTCCGCGAAGCTGAGGCTGACGAAGACGCCCGTTTTGTCCAGGATCTCGGAAAACATCTCGCCCTGCCGGTGGTAGTGAGACACCTGAACATGCGTACGTGGCTGAACCAGCATGGCGGCTCGGTGCAAACGGCGGCACACACCCTCCGCTATCAGTCCCTGTACCAGGTAATGGCGCAGCAGCATACCGGTAAGCTCGCCTTGGGGCACAATGCAGACGACCAGGCCGAAGAGGTCCTGCTGAGGCTGTTCCGCGGTTCCGGCCAGCGCGGTCTCACCGGCATGCCTGCCTGCAGCCGCGAGGGTATCATCAGGCCGTTGCTGGAGTGTTCCCGAAACGAGATCCTGGCCTACCTCGAAAGCCACGGGCTTGCTTTTCGACAGGACGCCTCCAACCTGAGACCCTGGTGCCAGCGTAATCTGTTGCGGCTGGAGTTGCTTCCGCGTTTGCGTCATTGTTTCAATAGCAATATCGATGCCACGCTGTTGAGGACGGCCAAGATTTTTCAGGAAGAAGAGGATTTCTGGGAATCGCTGCTCCAGTGCTGGCTGAAGCGGTATGCGTGCACAGGCGGCAGCATGCGCCTGCCCATAGCACCACTGCTGGAGACCCACCCTGCCATGCAGCGGCGGCTGCTGCGGCGAGCGGTAGAGGAGGTCAGAGGGAATCTCAAAAGGTTTGGCTTCCGTCACACGGAAATCCTCCTTCGCCTCTGCCGTTCCTCCAGGGCCGGCGGCCAGATTCATCTTCCGGGCAGGCTGGTGGCGGAGAAAAACTACGGCTGGCTGACTCTTTCCCGAGAACAGCCAGCGTGTGCCGACTTCCACTATGAGATTCCGGGGATCGGGATTTATCCGCTCCCTGCTCTCAATCGTTGTCTGGAGGTGCAATGCCTGGACCGACCCGGAGTTTCTCGGTTCAGTCGCGATCCCTGTGATGTTGTTGTGGACCGGGATCTCATCTCTTTTCCGCTTTCACTGACTCCCAGCAAATCAGGCGACCGGTTCCGTCCCCTGGGACTGGGAGGCAGCAAGAAGATCAAAGACTTCCTCATGGACGTCAAGGTGCCCCGGAGGGAGCGAGGCCGGATTCCCGTTCTCCGGAGCGGGGACTGTATCGTCTGGGTCGTGGGCTACCGCCTTGACGACCGTGTGAAGATCACTCCGGATACCAGGCGACTGCTTCGGCTCTGGTATCGGGAGCAGGAAGGACAGAAATAACTCTGCACCAGGGGTGCACATTTTCCCCTGACCGTCAACTAGTGTCCAGAACAGTGATTGACATTTACTTTGCCATGACTACTTTGTTATGCTAGAAATAGCTGCGGACGTATTGTAACTTTTTGTCAAGGAGAGGCACATTGAGTCCTTTTTATAAAAATCTGGCCCTCTGGCTGGTGATCAGCCTTATGGTTATCCTGCTTTTCAACATGTTCAACCATCCCACCAGAACCAAGCAGGAAACGAGTTACAGCGAATTTATCTCCGCCGTCTCTCAGGATGAGGTCGGTGAGGTAACCATCCAGGGGAACAACATTTACGGCAAATACAAAGACGGCACCAGATTTCAAACCTTCGCCCCCAATGATCCCGACCTCATTGCGGAGCTGCGTGAGAAAGGTGTGCGCATCAGTGCCAAACCTGCAGAGGAGTCGCCGTGGTATATGACCATCCTGATCAGCTGGTTTCCCATGCTTTTGCTCATTGCAGTGTGGATCTTTTTCATGCGGCAGATGCAGGCAGGCGGCGGCAAGGCCATGTCCTTTGGCAAGAGCCGGGCCCGACTCCTTTCCGACTCCTCCCGCAAGGTGACCTTCGAGGATGTGGCCGGCATTGAAGAGGCCAAGGAAGAACTCCAGGAAATCATCGAGTTTCTGCGTGACCCCAAGAGATTCACCAGGCTCGGCGGCCGGATCCCCAAGGGAGTACTGCTCCTTGGCCCGCCGGGTACCGGCAAGACATTGCTGGCCCGGGCCATCGCCGGTGAGGCTGGCGTTCCGTTCTTCAATATCAGCGGCTCCGACTTTGTGGAGATGTTTGTAGGTGTAGGCGCTTCCCGCGTCCGTGATCTCTTCGTCCAGGGAAAGAAGAATGCCCCCTGTATCATCTTCGTTGATGAAATGGATGCAGTGGGACGGCACCGGGGTGCCGGGCTCGGAGGAGGTCATGACGAACGGGAACAGACCCTCAACCAGTTGCTTGTGGAAATGGACGGTTTTGAGTCGAACGATGGCGTAATTCTCATCTCCGCCACCAACCGCCCGGACGTGCTCGATCCGGCTTTGCTTCGGCCGGGCCGTTTTGACCGCCAGGTGGTGGTTCCTCTTCCGGATCTCAGGGGCAGAGAGGGAATCTTGCATGTCCATGTACGCAAAACGCCCCTGGCACCCAGTGCGGATCTCAGTGTAGTCGCCCGCGGCACACCCGGATTCTCCGGAGCCGATCTGGAGAACCTGGTGAATGAGGCCGCACTGCTGGCCGCCCGTCAGAACAAGGAACAGGTGGAAATGGTTCACCTGGAGCTGGCCAAAGAGAAGGTCCTCATGGGTACCGAGCGCAAGAGTATGATCATGAGCGAGGAGGAAAAGCGTAACACTGCATACCATGAAGTCGGCCACGCCCTGGTGTCCAAGTTTCTTCCCAGAACGGATCCCGTCCACAAGGTAAGCATCATTCCCCGCGGTCGGGCCCTGGGAGTCACCATGACCCTGCCCATCGAAGATCGGCTTTCCTATGACGAGGAGTACATGAAGAATACCATGGCCAAGCTCCTGGGCGGCAGGGTTGCCGAAGAACTCACCTTCGCCCGCAAGAGCAGCGGCGCCAGTGACGATATTGAAAAGGCAACCAGCATTGCCCGGAAAATGGTAATGGTGTACGGGATGAGCAAGGCCATGGGGCCCATAGCCTTCGGCCAGAAAGAGGAGCAGATCTTTCTGGGCAGAGAGATCGCCCAGCATCGCGACTATAGCGAACAGACTGCCATCAAGATCGATGAGGAAGTGCGTTGCATCGTTGATGAAGCCTATGAAACCGCCAGGAAAATCCTGAAAGAGCATGAGAATCTCCTTGACTTGATCGCCAGAACCTTGATTGAAAAGGAAACCCTGGAAGGCAGGGAAATCGATGGTATTATTGACGCTAACAAGCCCGGTCTGGAATTTACCCGAACTGGGAGTGCCGAGGAGGCAACTTCGGAAGATCGGCGCAAGAGCGGGACCAGCCAACCCGCCCCCGGGCCCCAGGAGCAGAGTGAGCCCGTTGTTGCTAAAGAAGGCAAACCTGCCAAACACCACGCTGGAGAGACACAGGCGTGAACCGGGCGGAGTTTTCCATCCGCTGCAGGGATCACACTCTGCAACTGGGGCGGCGATCACTGCTCATGGGGGTTGTCAACGTTACCCCGGATTCCTTCTCAGACGGCGGCTGGTTTTCCCAAACCGAGCAGGCCATCCAGCAGGGGGAGCGCCTTGCCGCTGAAGGCGCAGATCTGCTGGACGTGGGCGGTGAATCCACCAGACCCTTTTCTGAACCCATCTCCCCGCAGGAAGAGCTGCGCCGGGTGATCCCGGTGATCAGCGAACTGGCCCGGCGTCTTACCATTCCCATCTCCGTGGATACCTGCAAGGCGTCGGTGGCGCGAGCCGCTCTGGATGCGGGCGCAACCATGATCAACGACATCAGCGCCCTGCGCTTTGATCCTGATCTGGTACACCTGGCGGCGGTTCAGGAGGTTCCCATCATTGTCATGCATATGCTGGGCACTCCCGGAACCATGCAGATCGAGCCCCGCTACGATTCGCTGCTTTCTCAGGTGGTCGGGTTTTTCGAGGAGCGCCTCCAGTTGGCCTGCGCCGCCGGAGTGGACAGGAACCGGATTATCATTGATCCGGGCATCGGTTTCGGCAAAACCGTGGAGCACAATTTGTTGCTTATCAAGCACCTGGATGCCCTGTCGATGCTGGGCCGACCTATTGCTTTGGGAACCTCCCGGAAATCTTTCATCGGCGCCGTGCTGGGCAAAGAAGTCACAGAGCGCGAACCGGGTACCTGGGCTACCGTATGCGCAGGCGTCATCAAGGGCGCCCATATCCTCCGGGTCCACGAAGTTGCAACTTGCAGACAGCTGGTCGATATGGTAGACGCTGTCGAGAACGCCGAATTCGTATAGCGCATACTGCCGAGCACGTGGCTCTGCGCCCTGCAAAACAAGGGGTTTTTCTATGGGCAAGATCTTTGGAACCGATGGGGTGAGAGGCATAGCCAACGTCTATCCGCTTACCACAGAAGTGGCCATGCAGTTGGGTCGAGGTGCGGCCTACGTGTGCAAGAACGATCAACGTCGTCCCAAGATCGTCATCGGCAAGGATACCCGACTCTCGGGCTACATGATCGAAAACGCCATAGCCTCGGGTATCTGCTCCATGGGTGTGGACGTACTCCTGGTGGGACCGCTGCCTACACCCGGTATTGCCTTTATCACTGCCAGCATGCGGGCGGACGCCGGGGTGGTGATTTCCGGCTCGCACAATCCCTTCCAGGACAATGGGATCAAGTTTTTTTCTCAGCAGGGCTTCAAGCTTCCCGATGAAATCGAAGAGCGCATCGAGGAGTTGATCTTTTCCAACGGCATCGACCACCTGCGTCCCACTGCGGAGGAAGTGGGCAAGGCCTTTCGCATTGATGACGCTGTGGGCCGCTATGTGGTTTTTTTGAAGAACACCTTTTCTCGGCAGCTCAGTCTGGAGGGAATGAAAATCGCAGTGGATTGCGGCAATGGCGCTGCCTACAAGGTCGCGCCCCTCGTTTTCGAAGAGCTGGGCGCCGACCTGGTGCTCACGGGTATCAGGCCCAACGGGTACAATATCAACGATGGCTGCGGCAGCCTCTACCCCCAGGGAGTAAGCGAGCTTGTCCGCGAATCGGGCGCTCAACTCGGGGTGGCCTTTGACGGCGACGGGGACCGGGTGATCTGTGTCGATGAAAAGGGAGGCGTGGTGGACGGTGACCAGTTGATGGGCATCTGTGCCGCCCGCATGCTCAAGGAAAAGCGGCTCAATCACTCCACCCTGGTCACCACCGTCATGAGCAACATGGGCCTGGAGGTAATGCTCAGGTCCCTGGGCGGACGCCTGGAGCGCACCCAAGTGGGCGACCGGTACGTGGTGGAAAAGATGCGTGCCGGGGGCTTCAACCTGGGCGGTGAACAATCCGGACACATCATTTTCCTGGATCACAACACCACCGGCGACGGAATCCTCTCCGCGCTCCAGCTCCTGGAGGTCATCCTCATCGAGGGCAGACCCCTGTCCGAACTGGCTGCCGCGGTGGAGCGCTATCCCCAGCACCTGATCAACGTCAGGGTCAAGAAGCGCAAACCTCTAGAGGCCTTCCCTGAAATCTCGCGAAGCGTTGAACGGGTCAGAGATCAACTGGGTAGCGATGGGCGGCTCGTGCTCCGACCTTCAGGAACCGAGCCGGTGATCAGGGTCATGGTTGAAGGCAAAGATGAGGATGTGGTGGTGGGGCTGGCAGAGGAGACCGCTGCTGTCATAGAACGGCTCATGGGCTAGCGAAGGAACCCGCCATGCTGCTTGCCATTGACATCGGCAATACCAACACGGTTCTGGGCCTTTACCGCGGTGCCGAACTGAAAACCGACTGGCGTATCCGTACAGAACAGGACATGACCGCAGACGAGTACGGCATCCTGATGCACAACCTCTTTGCATCCAAGAGCGTTGCATTCCAGGAGGTAACCGCCATGGTCATCTCCTGTGTGGTGCCCCCGATGCTGAATACTGTTGTCGAATTTGCCAGAAAGTATTTTCACATCGATCCACTCATCGTCGAACCCGGAATCCGTACTGGAATGCCCATTTACTATGACAACCCCAAGGAGATCGGCGCCGACCGTATTGTAAATGCGGTGGCTGCCTACGAGAAGCACAAGTCCAGTCTCATCATCGTCGACTTCGGCACCGCCACCACGTTCGACTATATCTCCCCCAGAGGCGAGTACATGGGGGGTGTTATCAGCCCTGGGGTGCTCATTTCCTGTGAAGCCCTTTTTCAAAAAGCCTCCAAGTTGCCGCGGGTGGAAATTTTCGCCAAACCCGGGTCCATCGTCACCAAAGATACCATCAGCGCCATGAATGTGGGCATTATTTACGGTTACGCCGGTCTGGTGGATGGTATCGTGCGCCGGATCAGGGAAGAGGTTGCAACCAATCCCACCGTAGTGGCTACTGGGGGTCTTGCACCTCTGATCGCAGACGAGTCTGAAGAGATTGACCTGGTTGACGGAGGTCTCACCCTGGAAGGGCTCAGGATCATCTTCGAACGCAACCGACCGGAGGAAAAACCCGGGCGGCGACAGAGAGTAACGGAGAGGCGGTGAAGACAGCCGCACCTCGTGGCACATTGTAAAACCGTGAAGCTGGGCCCTCATGCTGACCCTTCTCAGGCCACCACCCCTGCGATCCGGAGATCGGGTGGGCATACTTGCACCGGCAAGTCCCTCTCGTGCCCGGGACCTTGAGATCGGCCGCTCCGTCTTGGAGCGCATGGGGCTGGAGGTGGTGATGGGCACCGGCAATAAAGACCACTGCCTTGCCTACCTGGCGGGAAGCGACGAACACCGCGCTTCACATTTCAACGAATTTGTCCGGGATCCATCGATCAGGGGCCTGTTCTGTTCCAGGGGCGGCTATGGCTGCCTGCGCATTCTGCCGAAACTCTCCTATAGCCAACTCCGGCTCACCCCCAAGGCTCTGGTGGGCTTCAGCGATCTGACCGCCCTCCTTGTGGCCTGTCAGTGGCAGGCAGGAGTCGTCTGCTTTCATGGTCCCACCGTTTCCTCTCTGGCCACGGCTGATGCCGAAAGCGTGGAGTCTCTTTGGAAGGCCCTGAGCAGCACCGAGCCCTTGAGTTTCCATTTTCCCGGCGCCACGTGTCTCAGAGAAGGAATTGCTGTGGGATCAGTTCTGGGCGGAAACCTCACCACGCTCTGCCATCTGTTGGGAACCCCCTTTTTCCCGCCGCTTACGGGCCGCGTCCTCTTTCTGGAGGATCGGGGTGAGGCCATGTACCGGATCGATCGGATGCTAACCCAGTTCCTTCATTCGGGCTCCTTCGGCGGCGTTGCCGCCCTGATTCTCGGTGGATTCTCCCAGAGTGGCCCGCGCCAGGAATTGAACGAACTCGTCCAGGAACGGCTGGCCTCGACCTCTTTTCCTATTCTCTCGGGTGTTACCATTGGCCATGAGCGCCGCAACCTCACCCTGCCCCTGGGTCTTACGGCTACCCTGGACGCAGAAGCGAGGACCCTGGTCTACCACCAACCGGCCACACGAGAACCATGAGCGGAGAGAGCCGAATCAGGCAGCTCTTGACCCGGGCTGTTGACGAGGGTGTATTCCCCGGGGCCGTATTCCTGGTAGCCCGTTGCAGACAGGTCTTCTTCTTTGAGGCTGCGGGAAATGCTGCCCTCCTTCCCACGCCCTGGCCCATGACCCGAGAGACCCGTTTTGATCTCGCTTCTCTCACCAAGCCCCTGGCGACCACCTTGGCCGTCCTGTATCTTATGAGCCAGGGAAAGCTCCACCTGGACGCGCCCCTTGCGGATCTCCTCGCCGGCGTCCCCGTCCCGGCGGACAGAGAAAAGATCACCCTCAGGCAGCTGCTCTGTCACTGCTCCGGACTCCCTGCCTGGAGGCCCTACTACCTCTCTGTAGGCACGGTACCCGGGAAAGCCTGCAAGGCGCAATTGCGAGAACAGATACTTCGGGAACCCCTGGATTGTGCTCCGGGCACCCGCAGCGTATACAGCGATCTGGGATTTCTGCTCATTCAGTGGATAGTCGAGCAGGCGAGCGGCCATGAACTCCATCACTTCATCCATAAGCACCTCTTCGCACCCCTGGGTTGTGCCACTCTGGGCTACCTGCCGCTGGACAGCGAAAAAGAAAACGACCCTCACGACTTTGCCGCCACTGAATTCTGTGCCTGGCGGGGCCGCATACTCTGCGGCCAGGTACACGATGAAAATGCCTATGTTCTCGGTGGAGTGGCCGGTCATGCCGGTCTTTTCGGCACTGCTTCGGAGGTCATGTGCGTGCTCAATGTGCTCCTGGACACTCTGGCTTCCAGGTCTGTGCCGCTCCCGTGGTCCCGGGATGACCTGCTTCAGTTTCTGCGTCCGGCGGGCATCGATCCGCACAGCACCTGGGCCCTGGGATTTGACACCCCGGCAGCTTCAGGCTCCTCTACCGGCCATCATTTCTCTCCTGAAACCGTCGGCCACCTTGGTTTCACCGGTACTTCTTTCTGGCTGGACCTGCGCAGAGAGATGGCGGTGATTCTTCTGAGCAATCGCATCCATCCTCTACGGGCCAACCAGAAAATCAGGGGTTTTCGTCCACTGCTGCACGATGCGATTATGGAGGAATTCGGGTAATCGAGCGAGAAATGCGGGAAAAGGGAGAAAGGCAAGAGGAGGAGGTTATCCGTTATCTGTTAATCGTTATTCGGTCTCCTCGCTGAGAAAGGAATCTACGTGAAGGAGCCGAGCAGCTGGATCGGATGTTGTCGTACAACTGATAACAAATAACCAAGAACTTGATTGTGCCTAGTGCCTAGTGCTTACTCTGCCCTCTGACGATATGACTCAAAGACCCTTTGACCCAAACATCCGCGTCATCCATTTTATAGGCATCTGCGGCACCGGTATGGGGAGCCTGGCAGCTATGCTCCAGGAGGCGGGGTATGCCGTGCGCGGTTCGGATGAGAATATCTATCCGCCCATGAGCACCTTCCTGGCTTCCAGAGGCATTCCCATACTGGAGGGGTATCGCCCGGAAAACCTGGATCCTTCCCCGGACCTGGTGGTGGTTGGCAACGTCATCCGCCGCGACAACCCGGAAGCCGCAGCCGCGCTTCACCGCGCTCTGGCGTACTGCTCCATGCCCCAGGCGCTCGGGCGATTTTTTCTTGATTCGCGCCAGTCGGTGGTGACGGCGGGAACCCACGGCAAGACTACCACTGCGGCCCTGATGGCCTGGCTGCTCACGGTGGCCGGGATGGATCCCAGCTGCCTGCTCGGCGGGCTGATGGTCAATTTCGGCCAGAGTTACCTCCTCGGTCAAGGCCCACACTTTGTGGTGGAGGGAGACGAATACGACACCGCGTTCTTCGACAAAGGCCCCAAGTTTCTTCACTACAGGCCACAGATCTGTATACTCACCAGTGTCGAATTCGATCATGCCGATATCTTTTCTGATTTTCAGGCAGTAGCGCAGGCGTTTCGTCGCCTGGTACTGAGTATCCCGCCTGAAGGCCTCCTGGTAGCCAATGCAGATGATCCTGGGGCTCTCCATCTGAGTGAAGAAGCTCGCTGCCGGGTTATCACCTATGGTCTCCGGCAGTCAGCGCACATCCAGGTGGAAGAGGCACACTACGGCGCAGGCCGCACCCGGTTCAAGCTTTCGGGCCCCCACAGGTTCAGAGCCACCCTCACCTCCCCGCTTCCAGGTGCTCATAATCTGAGCAATATCCTGGCTGCGGTCGCCCTGGCGGTTGAACTCTCTCTGAGCGCCGAGACCATTCAGCAGGCATTGAGCACCTTCAGGGGCGTGCGACGACGCCAGGAGGTGCGCGGTGAAGTCCGGGGTGTCACGGTTGTGGACGACTTTGCTCACCATCCTACCGCGGTACAGGCCACCATCGAGGCCCTCCGCCCCTTCTACGGTGGCCGTCGCCTCTGGGCCGTCTTCGAACCGCGAACCAATTCCAGCAAGAGACGGGTCTTCCAGAAACACTATGCCGCTTCCTTCGATTCCGCCGATGTGGTGCTCATCAAGGAGCCTCCCGGCATGGAAGGCATCCCGCCGGCGGAGCGACTCTCCGCCCGGCAACTGGTGGCGGATATCGCCGCCCGTGGGGTGAAGGCCCACTATGTGCCCGACGTTGACGCCGTAGTCGCCTTTGTGCTCCCCCGGATCCAGCCAGGAGATGTACTCCTCATCATGTCGACCGGTTCCTTCGACAATCTGCACGATAGACTCTTGCGCGCACTCAGCGATGCCTAGGAGGACCCCTATTCAATTTCCGCTTGAATGGGGAAAGGATATAGAATGGGCTAAAACTGCCCGAATAGACAGGTTCAGGTGGGTTCTTCCGGCTCTTGATTGGATGCGATACCAACATCTGAGGTTTGCCGGGATTCGCTCCGGGGGCTCTGGGGTCTCCCCTCCTGGTGTTGTCGTACCGCTCGCTGGACTGCGAGGTGTGCCCTGCGAATGGGTTCTGGAATGCGGGTTTTCAGACAGCAGCGCTCGACCAACCTGCGGCCGCTTTCCACCTCCGCCAGATGCCCTGGAGAAACGTACAGGGGCCTGACGTCGGTCCTGGTGCGAAGCACCACACCCACCCGTTCGCCGTGGTGAACAAGCGAGCAATACTGACCCCGCCGTGGGCCCAATCTCCCGTATGTGCCCACCAGCCTGCTCTTGGCGCAGCCCACGGTCGGTACATCCAGCCAGAGACCCAGGTGGCTGGCGAGGCCGAGGCGGCGTGGATGGGCTAGACCCTGGCCGTCGCAGAGCAAAACATCAGGCACCTCTTTCAGGCGTTCGAATGCCCCGAGCAAAAGGGGAATTTCCCGAAAAGAAAGCAGTCCGGGTACATACGGATAGGAAATCTCCGCCTGAACCTGGGCAAGCTCTCTGAACTCCAGGCCTGGAAAGCTGCAGAGGGCTATGGCAGCCACAGCCATGTTACCATGACGGCAGTAGCCGACGTCTGCTCCCCCAACCAGGCTGATATTCCCGGGCAGGGGCCTCAGTATCACCAGGGAGGCCAGGCGTCGTTGAAGCTCCACAGCCTCTCGAGGGGGAAGGTCCCATGAGTGCAGCATGTTTGGTAGCAGGCAGGTCCCCAGAATTGCTTGGAAGGCGAAGTGACCGTGAGCACACGCCGGCGAAGGAGCCTGCTGCCGCTTTTTTACCCGCAGCGGGAAAAACCGCAAGAGCGGCAGACAATGCAGCCCCCCTCATGTTCCACCGCTGCACCACAGTCAGGGCAGGCGCCCATTTCGGTAACCATATGGGTGAAACCGCTCTCGGTGAACTCGTTGAGAACCTTGGCGATGGCGTCCGAGCAGCTGAGCACCAGCTCGCCGTTACGCCAGACCGGCGACGGGCAGCGAATGCCCATGAGCTGTTTCAAAATGGACTCTACCTTCACCCCTGAACGCAGGGCCAGTGAGATGAGCCGACCGCTCGCCTCGATTTGCGAATTGGCGCAGCCGCCGGCCTTGCCCATCTGGGCGAAAACCTCACAGATTCCCATATCGTCGCTGTTGATGGTTACGTACAGCTTGCCGCATCCAGTATTCACGCGCTGGGTGACCCCATAGGTCCTCTCAGGCCGCGGCCGGGGAGCCACCTGCGGCGTCTCGGGTTTGCGCTGGATACTGAGTACTTGCTGGTCCCGACTGCCGTCACGGTAAATGGTCAGTCCTTTACAGCCGGAGTGGTAGGCCAGCAGATAGGCCGAACGTACATCTTCACGGGTTGCACTGTAGGAAAAGTTGATGGTCTTGCTCACGGCATTGTCCGTGTATTTCTGAAACGCTCCCTGGATGCGAATGTGCCATTCGGGATGAATGTCGTGGGCGGTGACAAAGAGTTTTTTCACATCATCGGGGACAGCGTCGATGTGCTGCACTGAGCCTTTTTCGGCAATTTCCTTCATCAGCTCTTCGCTGTAAAAACCTCTCTCTTTGGCGATCTGGCGAAAAAGCGGGTGCACCTCCAGTAACTCCTGTCCATCCAGGACCTTCCTCAGAAATGAAATGGCAAAAATGGGCTCAACCCCGCTGGAGGTTCCGGCAATAATGCTGATGGTGCCCGTAGGAGCGATGGTTGTGGTCGTGGCATTGCGCATGTACGGTGTCTTTGGAGTGTCATAGATGGAACCCGGATAGTTCGGGAAGTTTCCTCGCTCCCTGGCAAGCTCTGCTGATGCGGCCTTGGACTCCCGCTGGATGAAAGACATGATCTTCTCTGCCATGTCCATGGCTTCCTCGGAATTGTAGGAAATGCCAAGCCCGATCAACAGGTCCGCAAATCCCATCACTCCAAGGCCGATCTTCCGATTGGCCAGGGTCATCTCCTCAATGTGCGGCAGTGGATAGCGATTCACATCGATGACGTTGTCCAGAAAATGAACACTCGCCCACACGATCTCTTTGAGCTTGTCGAAATTAACGCGCCCGTTTTCCACTACCCGGGTAAGATTGATGGAGCCAAGGTTGCAGGATTCATAGGGCAAAAGCGGTTGTTCACCGCAGGGATTGGTTGATTCGATGCTGCCCACCTGCGGAGTTGGATTGTCCCGATTGATGGCGTCGAGAAAGATGATTCCTGGTTCCCCGTTTTTCCATGCCGAGTCGATGATCTGCTCGAATACTGCCCGAGCTGGCAGCCGCTTGGTTCTCTCGCCGGTGCGGGGATTTATGAGGTCGTATTCCTCATCCTTTTCCATGGCTTCCATGAAGTGGTCGGTCACCGCCACCGATATATTGAAATTGTTCAGCTTCTCATTGTCGCGCTTTGCAGTGATGAACTTTTCCACATCGGGATGGTCCACCCGGAGAATACCCATGTTTGCCCCGCGCCGGGTACCTCCTTGCTTGATCGTCTCCGTGGCCACGTCGAAAACCGTCATGAAGCTTATGGGGCCGCTTGATACACCCTGAGTGGACAGAACCTTGTCATTTTCCGGCCGCACGCGCGAGAAGGAGAAACCGGTGCCGCCGCCGCTCTTGTGAATTGCGGCTGTGTGCTTGATGGCCTCAAAGATGCTCTCGATGGAGTCCTCCACAGGCAGGACAAAACATGCAGAGAGCTGACCCAGTTCTCTGCCTGCATTCATGAGTGTGGGGGAGTTGGGCACGAATTCCAGTTGGGTCATCAACTCGTAGAAGCGATTCGCAACCACACCAATGTCGGCCTCAGGATCATAGAGCCGCTCGGCTTCAGCCACTGTGTTTGCAACACGATGGAACATGTCCTCCGGTGTTTCCACAGCTTCGCCGTATTCGTTCTTCTTGAGGTAACGTTTCTTGAGCACGACCCGTGCGTTTTCTGCCAGCCCCCGAGAACTGAAGTATTGATGTAGGGCCATTGTCTCTCCTTGCCTGGCTCCCTTTCTGCTTATTTTTGATTGTACCATGAAGAGGCTGCAAGCCCAACAGGGCTCTCTTTTCGCCCGGGGAAAGAGATGCTGCGCCTCAGGGTGGCTCAATCATCATAAAGGAGCCATTATGGGATGTCAAACCGATTTCAGTGCCGGTGGTCGTTGTCTATGGCAGTTCTGTCCTGCCGCTCGGACCGGAAGTGATTTGCTCCTGCGGCGGGCGAAGCAGCCAGAAAAACATTAACCTTGCCAAGGATGTGCAAATGGAGTATGGTAGCGTGCTGAGCATCGACCCCCTCCTGGCTTCGCACCGGTTCACCGTTGTCTCGGGCTTCATTTCCCTCGTACCGGTTGCTGCCCTTCTCCCGAGGAAGGTATACATGCAGTTCCGCAAGAAAGACCTGCTTGGCATCAAACAATTGGAACCTGAGGAAATACAGCTCATCCTGGATACCGCGGAAATATTTAAAGAAATCTCCACAAGACCCATCAAGAAAGTCCCCACCCTCCGCGGGAGAACCGTTGTTCACCTGTTCTACGAGCCCAGCACCAGGACCCGGACCTCTTTCGAGATCGCGGCCAAGCGCCTGAGTGCCGATACCTTGAGTATTTCAGCCTCCACCAGCAGCATCGTCAAGGGTGAGACCCTCCTGGATACAGCCAGGAATCTCGAGGCGATGACGCCTGATGTGATTGTGCTGCGTCACTCCGCAGGTGGTGCCCCTCACCTTCTGGCCAGACACATCTCGGCCTCGGTTATAAACGCTGGAGACGGCATGCACGAGCACCCTACCCAGGCCTTGCTCGATCTTCTCACCATCCGGGACAAAAAGGGCACCATTTCCGGACTCACCGTTGCCATTATCGGGGACATCGCCCACAGCCGGGTGGCCCGCTCCAATATCTGGGCTCTCACCAAAATGGGGGCCAGGGTGGTGGTGGCTGGCCCAGCCACCATGATGCCCTTGCAGCTTGAGCAGTTGGGAGTCAGGGTTTTTCACCGGGTTGAGGATGTCGTTGCCGAAGCGGATGCGATCATATTGCTCAGAATACAGCGGGAGCGGCAGAACCAGATGCTCTTGCCAACTCTACGAGAGTATTCCCGCGTCTTCGGCCTCGATGAGAGGAAGTTGGCCAGGGCCAAACCGGATGTACTCATCATGCATCCAGGGCCCATAAATCGCGGTGTTGAAATCAGCCCTTCAGTGGCGGACGGTCCTTACTCTGTAATCCTGAATCAGGTCACCAACGGCGTGGCCGTCCGGATGGCTGTGCTCTATTTGCTCACAGGGGGCAAAAAGGATGTCTAAACTCATCCTTGGCGGCAGGATCCTCGATCCGGCAAGTGGCCTGGACGACTTCCGTGATGTGCTCATTGAAGGCAGCACCATCAGCGCCATGGAAGCCCCCGGAGCCTTGGAGGTGAAACGTGATTCCTCCGTGCAGGTTATTGAAGCTCAAGGATTGTGGGTAGTCCCCGGGCTGATCGACCTGCACACCCACTTGCGGGAGCCCGGCGAAGAGTACAAGGAGACCATCCTTACCGGGAGTCAGGCGGCAGCTGCTGGGGGATTCACCTCCATCTGCTGCATGCCGAACACCAACCCGGTGAATGATAACTCGTCGGTTACTGACCTGATCCGGCGCCGCGCTGCCGAGGCCGATCTGGTGCGCGTCTTCCCGGTGGGAGCGGTCAGCCGGGGACAGCAGGGCGAAGTCCTGGCCGAGTTTGCCGAACTCAAAGAGGCAGGAGTGGTGGGGTTGAGCGACGACGGCAGGCCGGTGATGAACAGCCACCTCATGCGCCGGGCTCTGGAGTACGCTCTCGTCTTTGACCTCCCGGTGATCAGTCACGCCGAAGACCTCCAGCTTGCGGGCGACGGTGTGATGAATGAAGGTATTGTTTCCACCCGCCTGGGTCTGAGCGGAATTCCCAACGCCACCGAGGACGTTATGGTCTTTCGCGACTGCAACCTGGCGGAGCTTACCGGTGGACGGCTGCACATTGCCCATGTGAGCACTGCCGGAGCAGTGAAACTTGTCAGGCAGTTCAAGGAGCGGGGAGTCCGGGTCAGCGCCGAGGCCACCCCACATCATTTCACCCTCACCGATGAGGCCCTGGAGACCTACGACACCAACCTCAAGGTGAAGCCACCGTTGCGTTCTTTCCATGATGTTGCCGCAGTCCAGCAAGGCCTTGGCGACGGCACCATCGATGTCATCGCCACCGACCATGCCCCGCACAGTAGCATAGAAAAGGACGTGGAGTTCGACTACGCTGCCTTCGGAATGATCGGGCTCGAGACCGCCCTGCCCCTGAGCCTCCGACTCACTGAACTGGGCCTGCTCACCCCCCTGCAAACTATCAGCAAATTGACCATTCATCCAGCGCGTATCATCGGCGTGGACCTGGGCCGACTGGCCCCCGGATGCACGGCTGATGTAACCATCATCGATCCAAACAGCACCTTTACCATTGATGTAAACCAGTTTCGATCCAAGAGCAGAAACTCCCCGTTCCACAACTGGCATCTACAGGGGAAAGCGGTGTTGGTCCTTCGGGATGGCGAGATCATTTTCCAGGAGGCCAACGGTTGACCGGACACGGAGGCACAATGGCCCGTATCCTCGTGGTTGACGACGAACGGAGCATGAGAGAGTTCCTGGAGATCATGCTCACCAACGAAGGGTATGAGGTGACCACAGCAGCAGGCGGCGTCCAGGCCATCAACCTCCTGGAAAAGCAGTCCTGCGACTTGGTAATCACCGATATCCGTATGAAGCAGGTTGACGGCCTGGAGGTGTTGAAAAGGTGCAAAGAGCTCCATCCAAGCACCGTGGTGATCATGATCTCTGCCTACGCCAGCACCTCCACCGCGGTTGAAGCCATGAAGTGGGGAGCGTACGACTATCTGCCCAAGCCCTTCAAGGTCCAGGAAATCAAAACGGTCATCAGGGATGCCTTGAATACCGCCAGCGCCCAGGAAGTCCAGAAAAAAAGCGAAGCGGAGGCGACAGGTTTAACGCACTACCATGGTCTCGTGGGCAAAAGTCCGGAGATGAAAAACATTCTGGATCTCATCCCGCGCATTGCTGCCGCAACCAGCAACGTCCTCATCACCGGTGAATCCGGTACAGGGAAAGAACTCATCGCCAAGGCCATCCACCGTGAGAGTCCTCGCAAAGACAGAC
>JBKHJD010000232.1:0-3840 GCA_046538315.1 Syntrophobacteria bacterium | reverse complement strand
ACCTCATCCCCGGCGACCCGACTGAAGCCTCGACGTGGCAAAACATCGCTCCCGACATCGCCATGGCCGCCCGCGCCCGCCTGAACGAACTCCACCGCTCCACCCGCAACAAATTCCAGAAGCGCGCCTACGACCAGGTATTGGACCGCCTGCGCCCGCCAATCGACCGCGCCTTCCGCACATCCCCCGACGCTGCCGACCCCCTCAAACTCGCAGATCGGTACCTCGCCGCCTCCGCAGACCGCATCGACTCCACCGTCATGAAGACGATCCGACGGCGCCTCGAAAATTATCCCAGCGGCGTCCTCGGAATGGTCACAGGACGCACAAACCACGTGGACAATCTATTGGAACTCAAGCGCTTCTTCCTCAGCAAGGAAGCCGAAAAGGAACTCGCCTCAAAGGGCCTCACCGAATCTACGGGCATCGGCCTCAAGGAATACAACGACGCCATCCTCCAGCCCCTACGCCACTCCGTCCTCTCCGAAGCCTTCGACCCCGAAAGCGGCCAACTCCTCGGCTCCAAGCTCGCCAATGTCCTCGATCGCTACGACTCGCAGTGATAGGGGACGCTCGTGCAGAAATTGCTTTAAATATGATGAATTTTTTGATAAACCTACCCTATGCCACGATCATCAAGACTCGATGCCCCTGGTGTGCTGCACCATGTGATGGGGCGAGGAATACAGAGAAGAAAGATATTCATTGACAGACAAGACAGACAGGATTTTGTCACCCGCCTCGCTGCCCTTGCTGAGGATAGCTCAATGGATATCTATGCATGGGCACTGCTTCCCAATCATTTCCACCTGCTCTGTAAGACCAAGAAGCGGCCCCTGTCATCGAGTATGCGCAAATTGATGACGGGATACGCGGTCAATTTCAATCGCCGCCATACCCGTCACGGACACCTGTTCCAGAATCGCTACAAGTCCATTCTATGCCAGGAAGATGCCTATCTGTTGGAGTTGGTAATACCCCCGGCCAAGAAGTAGGCCATTTCCAACGGTGAGTAAGTATTCCGGTCCCATGGGTCAGAAATAGTCCAGTGGGATTATCCTTCCAAGTTTTCTCTCACTGATTTGTTTTCCTGGTATTTTCTTTGGCTCTGGTTCTTTTACTTCCAGAGCGTTTTCCCGCGAAGAGGTTTATGCTCTGCTCCGGGAGGAAAGAGCATGAGCCCGATGATTCGCTGCGCCCATTGCCGGCGCCTTTTCCGTGGTAATCCCCGAGTAAAAGACCAACGGTATTGTGGCAGTGAGGCTTGCCAGCGCGCCAGGAAAACCCTGTGGCAACGCCAGAAGATGGCCACTGACCCGGACTATCGAGCCAATCACCGGGAAAGCCAGAGGGACTGGCAGAAGCGAAACCGCGATTACTGGCGCCAATACCGAAGCCGGCATCCGGTGTCTTGTAGACGGAATTGCCTGTTGCAAAAGCTCCGAGACAGGAGGCGCCGGGTTCGGAATCTTGCAAAGATGGACGCGTCAGCGCAAGAAGTTCTTTTGATTCCAGCAGCTTGAAGCATGCTTGCAAAGAAGGACTCGATAGACTTCCCCGGCTCCTTGCCCTAGGCTTCATTGCCAGGGAGGGGAGATGTGATTGAGAAAAAACCTCTATGTCCCCACAGGGTACGCAAGATCACCGGAAGCTTTGCCTTTATCGAACACCGCTTCCTCCGGGAGGGCTTCTTTGCAAGCCTCGGTCACCTTGAGCTTGTGCTCTACCTGTTTCTGGTTCTCGCCTCTGACCGCCAGGGGCTTTCCTACTACAGCTATGACAATATCTGCACACTCCTCAGGCTTACTCTTGATGACTACCTCGGTGCCCGAAACGGCCTCATCCACAAAAAGCTCATCGCCTTTGACGGGCACCTGTTCCAGGTGCTCTCCCTTCCGGAGCGGCCGGTGCTTGAGCCCTCAAAACCCCTGAATACCCAACAGGAGATGGAAGAATCCGACCCTGCCACCATCCATCAACTCATCAAAACCGCCCTGTGTGTAAAAGTGGGGACGCCAGTCAAAAAGTAAAAAGCTGCTCGATGAGCCGGTACCCGCTTTTCAAGGCGATGGCCTCTCGCTTACAAGGCAATATCCGACCGCAGGATAGCTTATCTCAAGCTGCCTGGCCTTCTCTGAGTGCGATATCCGCCTCGTTGACCGCCCAAAAGAAAAAATGACTCAGGCAACCGGAGAGTTCTTGATTTTTCGGCTATCAAGCTGATGCAGATGTGCTGATGATTCAACCTTGAGAAGGAGAACCGGGTTATAGGAAATGGAACGCCGCCAAGAAAGTCATGCAAAAATGGGTAATGCAATTCCCTGGTGGTTGAGGAGGCTCGGCCTGGTCAGGGCCGAGTTGCGGGGGACGCGTTTTCCCCACACGGCTGAGGAGGGGCTGAGGCAATGTGCCGAGCTTTCGGCCGTCGCCATGGAACTCCTCAAAGACGAAGTCCGAAAATCCCTGCGTAGCAGAGAAGGAAAACGGGTGGAAATGGAAGCATGCCGCCTGGCAGAGCGTTTTTCCCTGATTGCCGAAAGGTGGAAGGCTGCTCGGAGGGAGGAAGATGTCACACCCGAAGGACACCGGACTCCTTGAGGTGCTGGTGACTGTCATCGATTCCTTGAGAAGCGTGCGGGTGCCCTACATGATGATCGGTGCTTGGGCACTCTCGGTGTGGGTACAATAAGAGGGGACCTCCATAAAATTATAACTTTGTCTTCGGGATAGCCTATGCTAAAGGGATTCTATGCCTCGGAAGCAGGTTGGCGCCAAGTCAACTATTTGGTATAATAAGAAAAAGCGTGTCGCGAATCGGGTTCATTGCTTGCTTAGTCTCCTGAACTCCCACGGTGGGATGCCGCCGGCATCTTGCCACATTCCTTTCCCACTGCTTCTCACCTCGATCTGAAGTGCAACCCAACGGATGCACTCTGGTAACCTTCAATACCGGGGATGTACGCGGGCCAGACCCTCCCGGATCATGAGCTCATTGAGAAGGACGTTTTCAATCTAGAGGATGGCGACTGTACTGCCGTACCGGTCGCACGTCACCCGGTGGACTTCCACCGTCTTTCCCAGAACCAGATGGGAAGTGAATCGCCTGCCTTCGTTGCCGAAGGCCTGGCGCTTCTCCGGGCAGTCGATGCCGTAGAGGCGGATTTTCTCCTGTTGCTTCCCATGAAGAACCGTGATGGTATCCCCGTCGGCAACGCCAATCACTTTGCCCGACCAGGCCCAGACTGAGAAGGGAAGGGTGGCGAAGGCGATCAAAGTCAAGCAAAACGCAAAAGCGGCCTTCTTCATTCCTTCGACTTTTCCAACACGCCTATCGTTTCCTTGAGCCGGTCTATCGCCTCCTGGCAGATGGCAGCAGCACCTTCGAACCAAGAAAAGTCCGGTGGATACTGCCTGGTCCTGGCAATGCCCCTGCACGAATCCCTCAACGTCCGGAGCTTGACAACAACGCTTACCAAACCACTGCAAAGATCGGTGCCCCTGTTCATTTGTGCCCCCTGGTTCGGTGGAAACGCTTGCAGGTAAAAATACTCTATTTTGCTTACATTGTCAACACAATAAGCAATGTTAATATTTGCCAAATCGGCGCAGCTAGGGCAAAATGCCTCCATGGCAAAACCGGTTAACATAGGCTTCCGCACAACGCCCGAGATCAAAGAGATCCTCGAAGAATTATCGAGAGAAGGTTACAGAACGCTCAGCCAGCAGGTTGAAATGATCATCCGCGAATGGCTGAAAGAACATGGGCATCTGGATGACACCCCTTCTGAATAACCGGTTCAAGTCGTTGAAGGCATAGCTGTCTCAATAGCGGTACTGTTT
>JBKHJD010000231.1:0-3842 GCA_046538315.1 Syntrophobacteria bacterium | reverse complement strand
CCTCCATGGTATCGCCGCACCCGCCGGTGACCCGTCCGTACGATGACGGAGCTTCCATTCTTAGCATGTACTTGGGGTTCTGCCAGCGCGAAAAGGCCTCCTCCCCATAGAGTTCTTTGGTCTCCTCGAAAATCTGCTGCTGCAACTGCTCGGCAAAATCATCCAACGAATCCGTCATGGCCATTCCTCCGTCGAAGGCTCACCCCAGCTAAGCTGCGCCTCAAACCGGGCAGTGACCACGGCCGTACACCTTGGTTCAGCGCAGCGATGCTGGTTGCTGGATATCCCCTTCCGGTCGATGCTCCCTTTCCGCCCATTGCATGCCCCGCGTCCCCTATGACAATCCAGCATGTAGCATCCAGTATCTTTTTTCGTTTGTTACAGCCTTCTGGCCCGAGAGATCTCTCGTAAAGGCATCCAGAAATTCCCTGATTACTACCTTAATACCTCCGGTGGGCGCAATCAAGTTTTTTCCAGCCTGGTGGTTTCCTCCCACCCGGACAAGGCGAACCGGCCGGAGACCAGGAAAAAGGGCCGTCTTTGCTTGAGAGTGTCCTTCAGGTGAAATGAGGCTTTGCGCGAGTTTCACCATTTCGAAGCCTTCCCCCTTGGCGGTACCGGAGGCCGTGGTGGGAGACCTGGAACGAAGAAGAGCGACAACGACCTCCGCGGCGAGTATAATTAGACAACGGCCCTTAACGGGCCAAGGGGGAAAACTCCTAGAGCATTCCTCTTGACAAATATTCGTCTATGTGTTTATTAATTTTTTTCTACAAAGCTGATCCAGTGCACCCTCAGGGCAGCGTCCGGGCAGAAACTGCCAGAGGGATGGAGAACAGAAGACTCTTCCGGAATTTCATTGGACGACTAGCACTGAAACTGGGATTACATGAAACGAACCTATCAACCAAGCAACACCCGGAGGAAAAGAACGCATGGCTTTCTGGTTCGAATGCGGACAAGGTCGGGCCGGAGAATAATCAACCGCAGAAGGGCGAGAGGAAGAAAAAAACTTACCGTGTAGAGGAATGGAGCGGATCGGTAAAGATTCAGGAGAACGAAGGTTCAGTCCGGGGCCGTATGCAGCCGATAGGTTCCTGTGGCAGGGAGCGCTTTTCGTTAGGGAGACATGAACGCCTGCGACATCATCGGGATTTCCAGCTTGCGCTTCGCTACGGAGGCCGTCGTCATACGGAACACTTTACCGTCATCCTGCGGCCCAATGCCCTGCAGTTCTCACGTCTGGGGGTTACGGTTAGTAAAAAAATAGGGAACGCAGTCAAGCGAAATCGAGTAAAACGCCTCCTTCGTGAATTTTTTCGACGTCACAAGCACAAGCTGCCGCCATCTCATGATCTGGTGATTATCGCCAGAAAGGGCGCGCCAGCCCTTGCTTATCGTCACGTATGTGAGGAACTAGCAGCTGTGCTGCTTGACAAAAACAGTGCATGATTAGAAGCATTCTGCTTGCATGTATTCGGGCTTATCAACTCGTCATTTCGCCGTGGACCGTGCCGTCCTGCCGCTTTACCCCCACGTGTTCTGAATTTGCTCGTCAGGCCATTGCCGCCTTTGGCACCGGCCGGGGACTCGTACTTGCCATCCGACGTCTCCTGCGTTGCCATCCGTTCCACCCCGGCGGCTATGATCCCATCGATAATTACCGGTGATCATAGAGACCAAACAGCGCGATAGATTTTTGCAGGAGAGAGACCCTGCTTTGCCGCGTGTCCGCTCTTCCCTGTGAAGGCCGGCGGGTGACTTTTTTGGGTCGCCCTGCGCCTAATCCCTAAACAGCGGCAGGAGTCCTGCACCATGGAAAAACGTGCCTTGCTGGCCATTGCTCTGTCCATACTGATTTTTATCCTGTGGGACTTCTTTTTCGTTCCCAAGGAAAAACCGGCCCCACCGCCACCCTCTGGAAACGGGCAGACCACGTCCACTGCTCCCGGTCAGACGCCAGCTCCGAGCAAGCAACCTCCGCCACAGCCAGAGACCGGAATTACACCTGAGATTCCTGCCCCGGTGGCAACCGTACCCTCATTCCCCCTGCCGCCCGCTCATACGGGCAAGGAGGTAGTGGTGGAAACCTCTCTGTACCGGGCAGTGTTTACAGAGACCGGTGCTCGCCTCAAGAGTTTTGTGCTGAAACGTTACCGGGAGACCATAGAGAAAAACTCTCCCCATAAGGAACTCGTCAAAAACAGCAAGGTAGAGGAGATGCCTCTTGCTTTCAATTTCATGAACCACCCGGTGGCGGCTTTGAACCTGGCGCCCTTTGTGGCCGACAGGGCGTCCGTGCAGATCAAGGGTAAACAGCCCGCAAACCTCACCTTCACCTATGAGGCGCCTGGCTGGCTTCGAATCAGTCGCCAGTATCATTTCTACCCGGACAGCTATCTAATTGACCACACCGTCAAGGTGGAGAACCTGGGAAGCCAGCCCTGGGAAGACGCTCCCACGCTGAATCTCATCAATTCCCCCTTTTCCTCCCAGCATGGTCGTTACACCTTCCAGGGACCGGCACTTCTGCTCAACGAAGCATTGGAAGAAGTCAAGTTCAAAAAAATAAAGGGCGAGAAGCGCTTCTCGGGTCCGATCAACTGGGTTGCATACACCGACCAGTACTTTTGCATGATGGTAGCGCCGCTCGACCTCAAGCCCAACGACGCTGTTCTCAAGGCGGTGGATGAGTCCACCAAAATGGTGGAAACCACCTTCATCGGCCCCAAGGTAATGATCCAACCCGGAGCCGAACAGGAATTCCGCTTCAAGATCTATGCGGGGCCCAAAGAGGTGAAGCTCTTGAAAGCCGCCGACCTCAAGCTGGAGAAAGTGGTAAATTTCGGCTGGTTCGATGTGATCGCCCAACCACTGCTGGTCTGTCTGAAGTTCTTCAACCGTTTTACCCGCAACTACGGACTGGCCATCATCCTGCTCACAGTGGTGATCAAAATTCTTTTCTGGCCACTGACCCATAAGAGTTACAAGTCCATGCAGGCGATGAAAAAACTTCAGCCCAAGATGGCGAAGATCCGGGAAAAATATCGCGACGAAAAAGACAAGATGAACCAGGAGATCATGCAACTCTACCGATCTCACAAGGTGAACCCCCTGGGAGGCTGTCTGCCTATGATCCTGCAGATACCGGTTTTCTTTGCACTGTATCGGGTGCTCTACAGCTCCATAGCCATGCGTCATGCTCCTTTTGCCCTGTGGATCAACGATCTTTCCGCACCAGACCGCCTCCAGGTGGGTTTTTCTATCCCGTACCTGGGAGGGCTGCCGGTGTTGACCCTTCTCATGGGAGTATCCATGTTCGTTCAGCAGAAGATGACGCCAACCGCTGGGGACCCCCGGCAGGAGAAAATGATGCTCATGATGCCCGTGGTCTTCACCGTCTTCTTTGTCAATTTTCCCAGCGGCCTGGTACTCTACTGGTTGGTCAACAACATTCTTTCCATCGGTCAGCAATACTACATAAACAAAAAAGCCGCCTGAACCGGAGGCTGACCGCCACAGGAACGCGGGCTGAATGCTGCCCACTATTCAGAAAGAAGCTTATGGAGGAAACCATGTCTGCCATCGAGATCGAAGGAAAATCTGTAGAGGAAGCCATAGAAACTGCGTGTCACCGACTGAATCTCCCGGTGGATCAGTTGGACATCGAAATCCTCTCCCGCGGCTCATCGGGTATCTTCGGTATTGGTACCAGAAAGGCAAAGATTCTCGTGCTGCCAAAACAACGGAGCGACGAAGAGTCTCTCCAGCACGCCAAAGAGATCCTAGAAAACATCCTCGCCCACATCCAGATCCCCGCCACCGTGGAGGCCGCCTGGGAG
>JBKHJD010000230.1:0-3850 GCA_046538315.1 Syntrophobacteria bacterium | reverse complement strand
CTGTCATGACCAGAAGATTTCTCGTGGGCGTGGACAATTCGCAAAATACCTTGCAGGCCCTTACGAATCTAGGCAACCTTCTCCTGGATACAGACGTCCATTTCCATCTCTTTCACGCCGTGCCCGAGAGTTCTCTTCTCTATCCGGGCGAACTCTCCACACTAAGTGGTGAACCTTCGGATTGGGAAAAGGTGCAGAGACGGCAGGCCGAGAAGGTCCTGGATCAGGCGATGGGCGCGCTGGTGGAGCTGGGCTACAAACGCTCCCGCCTTCACCCGCAGAGCAAGCTCCAGAGCGTAAGTACAGCGCAGGATATTCTGGAGGCCAGCGAAAATGCCGATTCTGGAGCTATTGTCCTGGCTCGCAAGGGACACTCAGCGGTCAAGCGCTTCTTGCTGGGGAGCACTACTGCCAGCGTCTGTCAGTACGCGGAGGCGCAGCCCGTCTGGGCAATCGGCCCGCCGGCGCTCCGGGCGCCCCGCATTCTCGCGGCCCTGGACGAATCGGATTACGCCATCCGTGTTGTCACCCACCTGGCGGAGACCCTTGGCCCGGTACCCGGAACACGAGTCAACCTGCTTCACGTCATCCCGGCGAAACCCCCGGGTTACTGGGACAACGGTCACATCCTGGACGAAATGGAACGCTCGGAACGCGAGGCGCTGGTACGTCGCTGGCGCTCCTTGCATGAGGACAAGATGGCCGATGTCTTCTCCCAGGCCAGAAAAAGCTTGATGAGCGCCGGAATTGGAGACGACCGCATCACCAGCGGCACGCGCCCTCGCGTACGCGGCATTGCCCGTGACATCATCGCCGAGGCGAACCGTGGCAATTACAACATTCTCGCCTTTGGTCGCCGCGGCACCTCGGGCATCAGGGAGTTCAACCTGGGAAGCCGCGCTTCCAAAATCCTCCAGAGCACCCCCGAGTGCACCCTTATCGTGGTGAACTAGTGTCCATCCGGAAACTCCTTTTCCCCTACCCCGGCGGGAGGGGATGAAGGGGAGGGGGAATGATTAATTGGTTGATTTCCTGTTTATTTTGTCACTCCCACCTCAATCCTCCCCCATCGAGGGAGGATAAATTGGTATTTCCGGATGGACACGAACTGGGAGGGGGTCCGTTGCTTGTTGTCCGTTGCTGGAATCGGAAATGACAGTCAGTTCCCTTTCACAAGTCTCGTAGGGTCCGCCAAGCGGGGCGCGGCGCACCAGAACTCTTGACCCAATCCTTCGAAACTACTGATACAACGGACCACTGACGGTAATTGATCGGTGGAAAACGTGTGAGGGGCGCCAAAGATGATCTTCGCTACTCTTCTTCCCTCGTACCCGTAAGACCGGGACACACACCGGCCGGACAAAGGCGCTGATCGATGTGGGATTCGAACTCCGAGCGAAAATATTTGAGAATAAGCGATACAGGCGCGCTGCTTGTTTTACCGAAATCGCAGTAGGCCGCGTCACGCATTGCATTGCAGATCCGCTCGGTGAGTTCAAGATCCTCCGGCCGTCCCTGTCCCCGAATGATGCGATCAAGAGTTTCTCGCAGCTGCACTGAGCCAATGCGGCAAGGTACACACTTGCCGCAGGAGACACCTCGATCGAATTCCAGGAAATAACGTGCCACCTGGACCATACAGAAGCTGTCGTCTATGGTGGTGATAAAACCGCAGTGACGATCATAGAGGATGCGGCCCGACGTAGCCTTCAGTGGATCGCAATGGAGCAGATCAAAGAGGATGTGACCCTTTGCCAGGGTCTCCGCCACCACCTCCCTGGCGCGCTCCGGGCTCACCTGGCGGTAGAAGAACCCCCTCTGGGGAAAACCCACCAGAGGTCCATAGCGGCAGACGCCGTCGCATGCCGTCTTCATTGCACCCACTGAAAGCTTGAGACCCTGCACGCTGATTTCCGCTTCCAGAGCCTGCCGCACCTCCTCGCACGCACATGTGCGATCAGCGGTGGGGGTGCACATGGTTACACAAGGTCTCTGGTCAGCAGGCCGACAGAACGTCTCAACCTGGGACTCCTGGGGGGTCCGGGACCGTAACTCATCCCCGGAGCGGATTCTCTTTGACGCGTTCACTGCCATTCCAACACTCTCACGCAATTTCCTGATTCGCCTCTCCCCATGCTTGCGTGCCGCCTGCCGCCCGCTTCCGATATTCTTTTACCCCAGCTCATTGAAAACCACTTCGGCTCCCTTCACCCGGCTTACATCAGAATATTGGCCGCAGCTCGCGCCACTTCAAGGAGATGGTGCGGGAAGATTCCCGCTACTACCATTACAGTAACCATTCCGCCCGTTAGCACCTTGGTGGGCACCGAAACCGGAATCCGGGGGAGCTCTTCGTCCGGCTCCAGGAGGTAGGCCGCCTTTACCACCAGGATATAGTAGTAGAGCGAAATAGTGGCATTTATCATGGCGACCAACACCAGGGTGAAGTAGCCCTTCTCCATGGCTGCCGTAAAGACGAGGAACTTCCCGGTGAAGCCGATAGTAGGTGGAATGCCGGCCAGGCCGAAAACCGCCAGCATCAGGGCCATGGCCAGCAGAGGCGAGCGGCGATGCAACCCTGCCAGCTGGGCAATCTTCAAATCACTGCCGTCATGCGCCACCTTGATCACAACCAGGAAGCAGCTGAAATTCATCACAAGATACGCCAGCGCGTAAAAGATGGCACTGGTGTAACCAGTATGACTCATGCTGAGAATTCCGATGAGTACGTAGCCGGCATGAGAGATACTCGAGTACGCCAGCAGCCGCTTCATGTCCTTTTGCACAATAGCCACTAAATTCCCCAGGGTCATGGAGGCGATGGAGAGGGTAACCAGGATATGAAGCAGATAGGTGCTCTTGCCCCCGCTCATGGCCACGATCCGCATGAGAACAGCCACAGCCGCCACCTTGGAGGCGGTGGCGATATAGGCTGTCACCTGATTGGTTGCTCCCTGGTAGACGTCCGGGGCCCAGAAGTGGAAAGGAAAAACGGCGAGCTTGAAGAAAAAGCCACACAGCATGAGCAGCAGACCGATAACCGCCGCCGGCGTGGTGATCACCCAGGGAAGCACCTGAACGATTTCCGCTACATAAGTGGTATGGGTCACGCCGAAGAGGTAAGACATTCCGAAGAGCATCACCGCCGAAGAGGATGCACCCACCATGAGGTATTTGATGCCTGCCTCGAGATCGATGCCGAAGCCTCTCCTCAGAGGAACCAGGATGTAGAGCGAATAACTGGACAGCTCCAGGGCGACGTAGATTGTCAGTAGCTCAACGCTGCTAACCAGCATCATCATCGCCAGGGTGCAGATGGTCAGGAAAAGATAGAATTCAGGGTGGTGCCGCTCCTCGATGCCTTTGAGTTCACTGCACAGGCAAATGATGAGAAAGAGCCCTATGGCCAGCATGGCCTTGAAGACCTGGGAGAACAGGTCCACCCGGTACGCCTCGAAAAAAAGTGTTCCGTGCAAAGGAACACAGGCCAGGCTCACCACAACACCTATTGACGCCAGAAACAGGGCGGCAAAGTAGTCCCTTCTCGGGTTGGGACGCGCCGCCATTGCCAGGGCAAAAAAGGTGGCGGCCATGAGCAAGCAGTACAGTTCAGGAATGAAGAGAATCCATTTCATTTTGGCAACCCGTGAACAAAGGGAATGACACTCGTTTGCACCACGTCGAGCATGAGCGACGGAAAAAGGCCGAAGAGGACAATCACTGCAACCAGAATCATCCTGGGAAGCCCCAGACCGAAAGACACGTCGGGCAGGTGGGCAAAGCGCTCGTTTTTCTCACCGTAAAAGGTGCGCTGCACCACGCGCAGCATGAACAGGGCGCTGACCACCAG
>JBKHJD010000010.1:0-17581 GCA_046538315.1 Syntrophobacteria bacterium | reverse complement strand
GCTTTCCCCTGTCCAGCTATGCCGCGATGGACGAAAACGTTCTCCCTGTGGAGCAACTCGGGCTCGCACTCCACGACACCGGGGTATATCCCGAGAGCGCCGTCTCAGTCCTGAGGGAGTTGCCTTTTCGCTGGACTCCAGCCCTCAACCTTGCACAGGACAGGGAAACGCTGATCCCCCTCGACTGGTTTTACACCATCAACGAGTACAACGGCCCCGCAGCGGGCAATGTTCTGGAGGAGGCCATTTTGCAGGGTCTCTGCGAAGTGGTTGAACGACACGTCGCCTCGGTGATCAGCCATGACCGGTTGACTACCCCGGGCATTGACCCGAAAAGTGTCCAGGATCCGGCTGCCAGGGAGCTCCTGGACAAGTTCAGGGCACAAAACATCCAGCTCTTCATCAGGGATTTCTCGCTGGATACGGGAATTCCCACAGTGGGTGTCCTGGCCTGGGATCCCGTCACCTTCCCGGAGTCAAGCGAGATTGTCTTTACTGCGGGTACCGCCACCAGTCCCGAAAAATCCCTTGTCCGCACCCTCACCGAGGTCGCCCAACTGGCTGGGGACTTCCAGAATCGTACCAGTTACGCGCCTACGCTACCCAAATACAGCACCCTGGATGAAGCCGCCTACATGACTGCCTCCACCAGCGTTGTGCCCATAAGCACCCTACCGGATGTCAGCCATGAGAACTTCAAGACAGAAATCGATCGCTGTGTTGCCTGCCTGGAGCGTATCGGCCTTGAGGTGCTCGTGGTAGATATAACCCATCCGGAACTCGGGATCCCGGCTGTCCATACAATAGTACCTGGGGCCCACTTTCTGGACCGCACCCGGGATACAAGTATTCCCTTCCACGCCGCCAAGATCATCAGCCAGACGCTGGAGGGCCCCGCGGCGCTTGCCGGGATCCAGCGGTTGCTCGAGGCCTTTGGTGAGCGCTACGATCTCTACTTTTTCGTGGGTCTCGTTCTGGAATACGAGGAAAGACCCGCAAAAGCTTTGACCCAGTTCCACAGAGCCCTCGAGCTCGATCCCCGCCCCCTGGACATTGCCAGCATCCACACCCACATTGGCGTGTGTCTCAAGGATCTGGAGGACTACCGCGGCGCCATCGAGTCGCTGGAGCGGGCCAGGGAGTGCGATCCTCACTTGAAGGAGATCTACCACCTCCTCGGGTTTTGCTACTTCAAACTCAAGGAGCACGAACGGTCCATCGAACAGTTTGAAAAGGCGCTGGAGATCGATCCCGGCTCTGCCATCGATTACGCAAATATCGGTTCAAACCTGAGGGAATTAGGCCATAAAAAAGAAGCCATCCGTCTCTACCGGATGGCTCTGGAACTCGACCCCTCCATCGATTTTGCCAGAGAAAGCCTCACCCGACTGGAAAGCGAACTGAAGCGAAACGTCCGTCCCTGGTAAGCTTTGCGCGTTTTTCTATGCGCCGTGCGACGAGAATACCGCCCACAGAGCCATCCCGATCATGGCCACCGCCGCAGCCCCCTTGAAAACAGTGGCAAACACCCGACCGAGCAGCCCTCCCCAGCCGACACGGAGCGCGTCGTCCATTTTCCGGTGTTCCAGGTAGGTGACGAAAAATCCGCCGGCAAAAGCGCCGAGAAAGGCCCCCGCAACACTCCCGAGCCCGAACAGAAAAGGCGCCAGGACAACCGCTCCCGCCAGCCCGCCGACGAAGGTCGCGGCCATTGCCCTCTTCGATCCCCCGTAGCGCCGCGCCCCCATGAGTCCGGCGAGGAATTCCACCAGTTCCGCACCAGCCGCAATGAGCAAAAGCCCGAGAAGCAATGCCGAGGTGATGGCGACAAAACCACCAACCCAGCCATAGACGGCGGCTGCGGCCAGGATGATCCAGGTTCCCGGCAGGCCCAGAACAACCGCACCCAGGCCCACAAGCATCACCAGGATGAGAAGCGCCACCCCCACGATTTCCCAGAGTCCCATATGCTAGTTCCCAATTCCGATTACCTGAATTGAGCGATCCTGCCCCGCTTAATCCCCGCAGGGTTTTGAAACCACTAGAATCGGCTGGGCATTCTCTGGGGCAGAAGTCGCAACTCGCACTGCTTCATGAAGTACTCATCCGTCATCCCGTCAATGAAATCGCGGACCACTTCGGCAGGTGAGTGGCTGTCAAGGTACTTCCGGGACATCCCGTCAAGAAATCCCTTGAACAGGGCCGATTCCCGGTTTTCCCTGGCAAAATCTTCAAGGTAGAGTTCAAACAGGATCTCGAACAGGCGCCCGATTTTGCCGACCTGACTTTTAATCTTCGGATTCTTGTAGATCCGGGTATAGTTAAAATTCTTCAACTCCTTGAGCGCATCGGAGACCTCCGGGCTCAATCCCACCGCATCTCGATCCATGCTCTGCCGAATGACATCTTCCACCAGATTGTACACGATGGCGCCATTGGTTGTGCCTAGGCAAGCGGCACAGCTTGCCGGAATCTCCTCGCGGCGGATCAGATTGAGCCGGATGGCGTCTTCAATGTCGCGTCCTATGTAGCTTATGGTGTCTGCAATACGAACCACACAGCCCTCAAGGGTCATGGGCACCAGATCTACTGTGTCGGGAGTGTAGGTCTTCTGCTCCATTTCCCGATCGAGATCGTCAAAGGTCTTGTCCGGTCGAGCCCGCAGTTCCTGCTCATGTATCTCCCCATCGTGGCACATGATGCCGTCAAGAACCTGAAGCGACAGGTTCCAACCCCGGCCCTTCCGTTCGACGCGGTCGAGCAGCCGCACGCTCTGCACGTTGTGCTGAAAACTGCCGATTCCGTGGCGCTCGCAGATGGCCGAGAGGTAGCGTTCGCCGTCGTGGCCGAACGGAGCGTGGCCGATATCGTGACCCAGGGCAATGGCTTCTATGAGATCCTCATTCAACCCCAGGAACCGGCCGATTTCACGTCCTATCTTGGAGAGAAACTGGACATGCAACACCCGGTGGGTGATGTGATCGTTGTCAATGAGGTAGAAAACCTGAGTTTTGTCGATGTAGCGTGTATAGGCAAGGGAATGGAGGATCCTGTCCGCGTCCAGGGAAAAGTTCTGCCGGTGTCCACGTTCCACCCTGTCTTCCGGACGCCGCCGGACAGCGGCCGTGCTGGGTGTAGCATACGGGGAGAGCATGTGCTTCTCCCTCCGGGTAAGTTCTTTCTTGAACCCCAGCAGGGGCGAAACACGTTTCTCCATGGTTCACACCTGTGTGCTGCCTTCGGGCGTTATAGGTGCATCTCACCCCTTCGGGCACTGTCAAGATGGTGCGCTTCGCTTGCGCTCAGCACACCCTACCTTTTGTTTTACCCTGACGTAGGGTGTGCCAAGCGGAGCACCGTATCTCAAAGAGGCGAATCTGGAATCGCACCTCAGCCTTATGTGAACAGAACCGGGGCTAGGTGGGCCTCACCTCCCGAGCAGTGTCAAGGGCGGCGATCAGCTGTTGATCCGCCTCAACGAAATCGTAATTCCCCATCTCCGGGATGGTCACCCACTGCACTTGCTCGTGTTCTTTGAGGTAGAGGGAACCTCCGGCAACCGAACACCAGAAGCTCATAAGCTCGATGTGGAAATCGGGATAGCGATGGTGCACGGTGCAGAAGTGCTCGTCCACCTTGATTTCCAGATCGAGCTCCTCTTTGATCTCGCGGCGCAGGCAAGCTTCCGGCGTCTCGCCCCGGTTCACCTTGCCTCCAGGAAACTCCCATTGCCAGCCGAAGCGCTTGTTTCTCCCCCTCTGGGCAATGAGTATTTTTTCATCTTCCCTGATGAGCGCCGCTATCACCCGGGCCATCACTTTTCTCCCTTACTCTGCCGCGTCTCACTCTTAGGGTCAAGCCCCAGGGAACGGACGCGCCTCTGAAGCTCAGGCGGCAGCTCTTCTCGCCAGAGTTTCACTTCGGGGTGGTAGCCCAGATAGTTGGCCAGGCGGTACAGGCCGATCTCGGTTTTACTGTCCTGTATTGTACCACACCGGCACCAGGACAGTGCCTCGCAAAGTTCGTAAAACTGAATGTCTCCAACTTCCTCCAGAGGATGCCCGTCCCCTTCCGGTTCCGTCGCTGCCAGAGGATTTACCTCCACCGCCCGGTAGTGCAATTTCTCCATGCCGAAACCAGGGGCTGAAAAGGTGCCCTCACCCAGGCTCACCATATCCTCGGCATTCACCTCGAAACCGGCCTCTTCTCTCACCTCAACAGCGGCCCGGCCGTCAACGCCGATGCTCTGCAAGTCATCGTACTCGATTCCACCAGCCACCAGCTCCAGGTAGATGAGCCGGGGAGTGCCGTCCAGCTCGGCCTTCGCCGGGATGTCCTTTCGCAGGTATATGGACGGCCTCACCCCGCGGCGAAGACCCACCCGGATCTCTCCCTCACTGTCTACGTGGTACAGGATGACCGCCACCGCATCAACAAAGGGGCCCCTTACCATATCAAACTTGTAGGCGGCGGAGTACCGGCCACCCTCGTACCGATGTCTCAGCCACACCCGTACAAGATCAATGAAAGGAGGCCCATCCACATCGTCGTTCTGGGCAACAACTTCGATATCCTCCAACCGATCAGGGCTGATCACAACCCTCCTCCTTGTACAGGCAGCTCCTGCCTGATAATGCATCCGGGCCCAGAAGACCACCCTGGCCAACCCCAGATCTGCTTGTCGCAATCAATCGAATTTTGGAAGATGCCAAAATTAAAGTGGCAGACGATGGCGGAACTATGCCTCAGTGGGACGGCCTAGTCAAGCCGGGCGGAATCGGTGGCAGTCGACAGGATTCAAGGGGGGTCAGACTGTTTCTGCCCTTTCGGGCGCGTGGCTTTAAAAGGGCGCACCTGTGCCCTTGACGCTTGCTGGCGCCCCCCAAGCCGTTGCAGTTCAGTTTTCCCGGTGGAGATGCTCTGTTCGGCCTTACTTGGCTTTTTTACGTGAACGCTTGGAGGCCTTTAACGGGTTGAGCTTCACCGCCTGTTCGGTCTTGGAATCTATATGGGTGGCGAGGTTGCAGGTGCCGTTTCGCCACTTGGCTGCCGGATCGGGGCAGGACCGGCAGTAGATGCCGTGCGGCGTGGTCACCGTCCTATTGCAACCGTGGCAGGACTCCACGATGGGATAGCAGGTGCCGCCGTTATAGCTGCATCCTTTCTCGGTCATAAACAAGCATTCTGTACCCTGTTTGATCGTTTGACAGAGCATAATCCGTCCCTCCTCTACTTTGTGCCGGGTGTATTCCCGATGATTGCACCACTTTTCATGAAAAAAACCGGGGCCTACTTGCCGCCGGCATCAAGCGGCGGTTTTATAGCAAAACTATGACTGTAACACCAAACTTCCAAAACAACTGAAATTTAGAATTTATCCCCATCTATGCCTTTTTTACTCACTATTTCGGCAATTTTCATTTAATTTCATCAACTTTTCCACCAGGCTCCATCGGCAGGATTACGCGATAAAATAACCATCATACAATGGGTGTCAATCCGGGCGTTTTCGGCTTTGCTTGAAGTAGCAGAATTTTCCTTTCGGGGAGCATATGATCCGGGCCGCATAGTTGGGAGCATCCACAGCAAAGGTGCCGAGGCACGGAAAGCAGCAAGGGGGCTTGCCCTGGGAGGCTGAAGATGGAGGTCATCACGGCGGCTATGGAAGACGGCCGCTTGACTCCGGTGGAGAAGGTACTCTTTGCCATTCTCCATTGCCACGCCGGCAGCTAATCACGATCCAGCACTTTCGCAGGCCCTCCTTTTTCTCTATATGAAGGCAATCAAACCAAGCACCGCTATCCAGGTGGTCATGACCGCCACCACCGGCTTGTAGATGTGACGGTAACTGGCCGCGAGGCTCGCTTTGAAATAGTCCCTGGTAACCAGCAGACAGAGATGCACCGGCGAGAGCATCATGCCCATATAGCCCGAGACATAGGCCAGAGAGGCATGGACGAGAAAATCCACCGGGGCCGTCCCGGCAAACAAAGGCACGACGAGAGGAAAGGAGGCGCCCACAAAGCCGATGGCAATTCCCGTAATAAAGCCCGAGATGAAGGGCATGGCCACGATAACGATGAGCACAGGAATGTGGTAGTCCACCATCTCCTGTCGAATCTGAAATACGGCCCCGCTGTCCACCAGAGCTCCCTTGAAGGCCATAATCCCGAATATAAGCAGCAGCATGGGAACGGTGCCGCGGTCAAGCAGGGCTGCCGCAAGGTGGCGCAAACCCAGGCGGTTGACCCGCATAACCCAGAGCAGGCACGAAAGAAGCCCCAGCAGCAATGGCAGGACGGTGGGCAGTTTCATGCTCACCCCGCACCAGGAAAGCACGTTACGGCCGAGGGCCAGCACAGTGATGCAGCCGACAACCACCATGATGGGCATGATCTCCCACAGAAAGGGACCGAGAAGCCGCACCTGGAAGCTCCCTGGATTCTCCCGTGCCCCGGCTTTGCGCAGCGGCCGCAAGAGAAAGTAGGATCCGGCAGCCGCGGAGAGCAGGGTCAGCGGTGCCTGGATCATGATAAAACGCCAGGTCTCCACCTGAAGCAATGTCACCGCCAGAACCACTCCCGGGTAGAGCGGCCACCAGTACTCCCAGATGTGGCGGAACCAGTAGTTCACTGCAGTTTTCCTGTCCCCGGACAGGGAACATCCTGCCACCGCCGTCTCCACCATGGGCGCAGAGAACAGGGCCCCGCCGGGCATGGGCAGCAGCCCGATGAGGGCAGGCATAACCGCACTCACTGCGCGGGCATCATGGACGACGGCATGAAAATGTTCCACGATGCGGGCCAGGTGGCCGGATACTTTCATGAGCTGGCTCACCACCAGGATGAGACAGATAATAGCCGCCAGTTGCAGGGTCTGAAGGCTGGAGAGGCTGCCGGCCAGGCTGTGGACAATCTCGCCCGGCGAAAGTCCCATCCACAGCCCCACAGCCACCGCCCCGAGGAACAGGCACAGGCTGAGGTGGAGGCGTAGACGGTTTAACGCGAGTATCAGACCAAAGCAGGAGAGTACCTTCAACAGAGCGGGAACATTCATGGGTGCGGCCGTCTCGAAGTCATTCCGGTATCCAGATCACAAGGTTTCTAGTCTGTCGAGTGGGGCGGGCACACATCATGCACGAAGCGCATGACCGTTTCATGGAAGGCCTCAGGACACTCAAGGTGGATGAGGTGGCCGGCATCGGCGAAACACCTTTCCGTGGCCCCGGGAATCAGGCGCGCCAGCACGCGGCCGTTTTCCGGCGGTACCAGCGCGTCGCGGCCCCCGGTGAGAATCAGGGTAGCGGCCTCGATTTCGTTGAGGCGGCCGCAGACATCAAAGCCTTGTATTGCCTCCAGCTGCCGCTGCAAGGCATAGTCCGGCTGGAGCGGCGCCTCCAGTTGCCGCTGCCTGTAACGTTCCAGGGACTCCGGCTTGCTGTGCAAGAATTCCGGGGTGACCAGCAGGCGGAGGTTCTTGTCGACGATTTCCTCGGCTGTAAGACCCTCGTTCGCGGCAAACTGCTGTATTACCTCTGGAGCCGGCGGAATACGCTCTGTGCCGCCGCAGTGAGTGCAGCCCAGCACCAGAGCGGCAACCCGGTCTGGATGCCGGAGGGTCAGCGCCTGGGCGATCATACCGCCCATGGAAAGACCCACCACGGAGGCTCGCCTCTCGTGCGCTGCGTCCAGGATGTGTGCAGCATGATCCGCCATCTCCTGGATCGAATACGGCCTGTCCGGCATGCTCGAACGGCCGGCACCTATATTATCGAAGACGATCACGCGAAAACGAGGGGACCATGCGGCAATCTCATCCGCCCACGACCACGTCCCCCCGCTGACCCCGCTGATCAAAAGCAGAGTATGTCCGCGGCCGTAACTCTCCCAGTAGATGTCAACGTCTCCGCTACCTTGCCACGGCATGGTCAGGCACCACATCCGCAGGAGGCGGGCGTTGGCCCTTCTCCTGTCGCCAGCGACGGCATGTCGCCACCGGTACATCCGGTTATGATCATCGTTGTCCCTCCCAGGACGAATACAGTGTAGTATGGATGCCCAGTTGCGTCAGGGCCCTGCCGATGATCTGATCAATCATTTCAGCCAGCGTCTGCGGGCGACTGTAAAAGTACGGTATGGGCGGGACCATAATCGCCCCTGCCTCACAGGCCAGCGTCATCAGGTGCAGGTGTCCCCGGTGCAGGGGTGTCTCGCGCACCATGAGCACCAGTGGCCGCCTCTCCTTGAGGGTAACGTCTGCGGCGCGTGCCAGCAGGGAATCGCTGTAGGAATTGGCTACGGCCGAAAGGCTTTTGATCGAACAAGGTGCAACGAGCATTCCGCGGGTCCGGAAAGAGCCGCTCGCAATGGGAGCAGTAAGATCCTCGTTTTCATGGACAGCCGAGGCCATAGCCTGAACCTCGTCCAGCGTATAGTCCGTCTCCAGTCTGATGATCTCGACTGCGGTCCTGGTGACGACAAGGTGCGTCTCCCAATTGAGCTCCGCCAGCACTTGCAGGGCACGGATTCCGTACATTGCCCCGCTTGCACCGCTAATTCCTACAATCATTCTTTCTCCCATGGAGAATCCTCAGCTCCTTCTGCCTGGAGATGTCACGGCTCCATCCCAAATTAGCGGTCACTCGTCATTTTGCCGAACCTTTATAGGCCGTTGTCCGGAGTAGATGCAGTGATGTGAGATGTGGGATACACTACCTCACCTCCGGACAAGGGTCTCTTCCATCGCACATAACACGGACCTAGGATGTTTCACAAGGAGGTATCCTCTCCACCAGTTGCTCTTTTTTCTCATCGGTAAGGAAAAGTTCAAGGCTCCAGTCGTTGCGGGCGTAGGCGTCTTTTTTCTTGATGAGCAGCCAGTCTTTCCCCGAGCCCTTGCCCCTCGGCTTGAGTTTGTTCAGGGTAAAAGCGCCCTGGAGCCGTCTTCCATAAAGCACGAAGGAGATCTTCTTCTCACTTGCCTCCAGGAGTTCGAAGTTTCCCTCATCCCAGATCACTACCGGTCCCGCGCCGTAGTTTCCCGCAGGAATGATACCCTCAAAGTCTATATACTCCAGGGGATGATCGGCCACCTCTACGGCAAGCCGTTTTTCACCCGGATTCATGGAGGGTCCCTTGGGGACCGCCCATGATTTCAAGACGCCCTCCATTTCCACCCTGAAATCGAAGTGCAGCCGGGAAGCATGGTGTTCATGGACCACGAACCGGGCTTGCATGCATCTCCTCCTCTATTGTCTCCCATGGGGTCAATGCTATCTTCGCAGAGCGGCGACCTCCGGTCAAACCGTTTTTGGACCAAACAGGCAAGTTATCAGCTTTCAACCCAATATTCCATTATTCCATGGAGACGTTAGATCCCGGCTTCGGCAACGGAGAGTATGCGGAAAATAGTGCGATTCTGGTTCGCCTGCTACTCGATCTTGACAGATGCCGCCCCCAGCAGATATTGTAAGTTCCCATGATTGCCTATCCTGGATGGTCTTTCCGGTAACACCGGCGCACACTCCTCACAGGACCAGAGGGGCTTCATGGTGAATTCCCTCAACAACATGAGTTTCTTCTTCATTTTTAGCATTGTGTTGCTTTGCACCGCCTGCGTCCCGAGCAAACAGGCCAGGGTAGCGGCTGTAGCGCATACTTTCGAGGATGTGGCCTGCGCGGCGGCCAAACAATCCGAATCGAGTATTGTCCGCGCCGGTACTCCCGCTTACCTCATGCTCATCGACGGCCTCATCGAGGCCTCACCCGAAAACGACAGCCTGCTCCTTGCCGGTTGCCGGGCGTATACTTCCTTCGCCGGCTCCCTGCCTGAAGACGGTGACCGCCACGCCACCGCGGCACTCTATGCCAGGGCCAAAAACTATGGCTTCAGGGCCCTTTCCGGGCAGCGGGATTTCCGCGAGGCTGTCTCGGCCAGCCTGGAGGAGTTCACTTCCTTCCTGCAGCACTACGAGAAGAAGGATGTGCCCGCCCTCTACTGGACGGCCAGATCCTGGGCCGGCTGGATCAACCTCAATCAGGACAACCTGGAGGCCCTGGCGGAGGTGCCCATGCTGGAGGCCACCATGCGCCGGGTTTTGGAACTGGATGAAACCTTCCATTACGACAGTCCCCATCTCTTCATGGCGACCTATCTGGCAGCCACGCCCGCCATACTGGGAGGCAACCTGAACAAAGCCGGGGAGAATTTCCACCGGGCCCTGGCTTTGGGGGAGGGCAAATTCCTCATGGCCAAGGTACTCTTCGCCGAATATTACGCCGCCCGGGTGGGAGACCGCACCCTGTTCGAAAAAACCCTGCACGAGGTCCTGGAGGCCCCGGTGGACCAGGTCCCGGAGTTGACCCTGTCAAACGCTCTGGCCAAGGATAAGGCCAGAAAATTGCTGGATGATGTAGATGAGTACTTCCTCGACTAGATGCAATTATCTCTCCGGGCGAGCCCTTTGGTGTGCCGGGTGCAGGCTCCTCGTCCCGGTTGCGGCCCTTCTGTTTGTGCTTTCCGGACCATGGCATGGTGATGCTTCCCAGCCGCGGCCGGAGTTCGAGATAAAACTGGCCACCCTGGCGCCGGAGAACAGCTCTCTCATGCACATCTTCAGGGAGATGGACTCCACGCTGCGCCAGGAGACAGACGGCCGTGTTGGATTCAAGATCTTTGCGGGCTTCGCCCTCGGAGACGAATATGATGTGCTCAGGAAAATGCGCATCGGTCTCGTCCATGCTGGAACCTTCACTCATACCACGCTCACCAACGTCAACCCGGACCTCCGGGTGCTTCAGGTCCCGTTCCTGTTCAACAACCACAAGGAGGTGGATTACATCCTGGAGCGCATGGGCGGTTATTTCAAGGAGGGCTTTGCCGAACACGGCTACCAGGTGCTGGGCTGGTCTGAACTCGGCTTCATTTACATGATGGCCACCTTTCCGGTCTCCAGTGTATCAGATCTGGAGGGGAAAAAGGTCTGGACCACGGCCAATTCGCCCATGGCCAACGCCCTCTTCGCCAAGGCCGGGGTTTCCCCTGTGCCCATCAGCCCTCCGGATGTGCTGGTCGCCCTCCAGACCAACCTCCTGGACGTGGTGTACAACTCGCCTTACTATGCCCTTGTAACCCAATGGTACAGTCGGATCAAATACATCATTGATCTGCCTCTCGCTTACATAGGAGGTGGTCTGATCATACACAGCAAGACCTTTTCCCGGCTTCCCGCCACCTACCAGGAGACCATGAGGGAAGTCTGCGCCGACTATCTGCGCCGGCTCACCGAGAAAACCAGAGAAGACAACAGAGAGGCCCTGGATATCATACTCAAGCGCGGGGTGCAGCTAGTACAGCCGGAGCCCGGGGGCATCGAGCGTTTCCAGCACCTCAATGATCAGGTCATCGAGGAGCTCGATCCAGAGCTCCTTCCCCGTGACGTCCTGCGCAGGCTGAGGTCGGAACTCGCCGAATACAGAAAGCGGCATCGGGAGAGGCCATGATCGCCTCGCTCACCAGTTTGCTGAGACGCTCCGGCCACCTGTTCGGACACCTGGAAATATGCGTCCTCGGGCTTCTTACCTGTTTCCTTGCCGGCTTTTCCCTTTTGCAGATCATCCTGAGGAATTTTTCTCCAGCGGCGTGGTCTGGGCCGACGAACTGTTGAGACACGGTGTGCTCTGGCTCAGCTTTCTGGGCGCGGCCCGGGCCACCGCGGAAAACAAGCACATCCGGATCGACGTGGTCCCCAGACTCTTGCCGACGCTGGGCAGGTTCGCTGCCGCGCTCATATATTCACTGTTCTCGTTGTTCGTGTGTCTCGCCCTCCTCTGGGCCTCGTGGAAATTCATCCGTATCGAGCGGGCGGTCGGCGATATTGCCTTTGCCGGTATTCCCTACTGGTGGCTGGAGCTGATCTTTCCCTTCAGTTTCGCCCTCATGGCACTCAGATTCGGCTTTCGCCTCCTCGACGGCCTGCTCAGGGGCCCGGAGGGAATCGAGCCGTGAAGGCACTGCTGGCCCTGTTGCTCATTGTCCTTGCGCTATCCGGCGCTCCCCTTTTCATGGTCTTCTCGGCGGCAGCGCTTGTCTGCTTCCATCTGCTGGGCGTTGACCTGTGCATTGTCATCATCGAGATGTACCGGCTGGCCGCAAACCCGCTGCTCATCGCCCTGCTGTTTTTTGCCTTCGCCGGCTACCTCCTGGCCGAGGGCGGCGCCGGCAGGCGCCTGGTCAGAGTCTCCAGCGCCCTTTTCGGCTGTATCCCAGGGGGACTTGCCGTGGTCTCCCTGCTCTCCTGCGCCTTTTTTACCGCCGTAACCGGCGCTTCCGGCATTACCATCGTTGCCCTGGGTGGAATTCTCCTGCCGGCTCTGCTCGAGGAGAACTACGCGGAGAACTTCTCCCTGGGCTTGCTTACCAGCTCCGGCAGCCTTGGCCTGCTCTTTCCTCCCAGTCTCCCCATGATCATCTACGGGGTGGTGGCGGGTGCGAGCATCCCCGAGCTCTTCCTGGCCGGCCTCCTGCCCGGAATCTTCCTGATGCTTCTTCTCTCCGTCTACAGCATCTACAAGGGCGCCCGCGGTCTGTGCCAGACTACCGGTTTGAGCCTCCACAGACTCCTCAAGGCCCTGCGAGAGGCCATCTGGGAAATTCTGCTACCCGTGGTGGTCTTTGGGGGTATTTACAGCGGCTTTCTGGCCCTGAGCGAGGCCGCCACCGTCACTGTTCTCTACGTACTTTTTGTGGCCCTGGTAGTGCATCGAGACGTGAAGGTAAGGCAGCTTCCCGGGATCATTGTCAAGACCATCGTTATGGTCGGCGGCATCATCGTCATCCTGGGTGCGGCCCTGGCCTTCAACAGCTTCCTGGTGGATCAGCAGGTTCCCCTGAAGATACTGTCCATGATTCAGTCGCACGTGGAGAGCAAGTACGTCTTTCTCATCATCTTGAATGTCTTTCTCCTGCTCGTGGGATGCGTGCTCGACATCTACTCGGCTCTCGTAGTGGTGGCGCCCCTGGTCGTCCCCATCGCTCAGGCCTACGACATCAATATGCTCCACCTTGGGGTCATCTTCCTGACCAACCGTCAGAACGGCTATTCCACCCCGCCCATAGGAATGAATCTGTTTATCGCCAGCTTGAGATTTGAAAGGCCCGTTCTCCAGCTCGGTTTTGCCTCGCTGCCGTTTCTTGGTATCCTCCTTGTCGCCCTTGTGATCATTACCTTTGTCCCTGGGTTGAGCCTCCTCCTGGTGAGGTAGAATTCTTCCGGGACAAGACCGGCTGTCTCCTCTTCGCCACCTTCCTTCACACCACCATCTCCTCCTGGGCCCCGGCCTGCTGTTTGAGTGCGCGGACGCGTTCCACCACCGGCGGGTGGCTGTAGTAGAAAGCCGCATAGAGTGGATGGGGGTGGAGATTGGCCAGATTTTCCCGGGAAAGCTTCACCAGGGCTCCGGCCAGGTCCAGCGGCCGCCCTGTGAGCTCGCAGGCAAAACGGTCGGCTTCCCACTCGTGGCTGCGGGAGATGAAGCTCACCACCGGCGCCAGCGGAAACACGAGCAGGGACCCGAGAAAACCCAGCACTGCAACCCGGACGTAGAAAGATCCCTGCTGCAAGCCCACCACCTGCGGCAGTCCCTCCCAGGCAAGCATCTTGAAGGCCAAAAAGCTCGCACCCAGTGCCGCCGCTTCGGTCAGGATGATTCTTTTCAGGATGTGTCTCTTTTTCCAGTGGCCCAGTTCATGGGCAAGGACTGCGAGAATTTCCCGATGGCTCATGCTCTCCAGCAAAGTATCGAACAAGACGATCCGCTTCACTCTGCCGATTCCCGAGAAGTACGCATTGGAGTGCCGGCTTCTCCTGGAAGCATCGACTTGCAGCACATGGTTTACCTTGAGCCCTGTCTTTTCCACCAGGGCGCGGATGTCGGATTCGAGCTCCTCGATCTGTAAAGGTTCAAACCTGAAGAAGAGTGGTTCGATGAGGTAGGGCGAGATGTACATGAGAAAAATACTCACGAACAGAAAGACGCCCCATACCCACAGCCACCACCACTGCGGGCTGAGATCCACAAGGTAGAGCCCCGCTGCGACCAGAGCCGCCAGCAGAACCGTGGAGATGACGATGGATTTGACCAGATCGCTCAGCCAGAGCCGCGGTGTCATGGTATTGAATCCATACCGGTTCTCGATATTGAAGTTTTTGAAAAGGTTGAAGGGAATGCCGAAAAGAGTCTCCAGGTAGTAGATCCCCAGGAAAAAGAGCACGCCCCGTCCCACAAAGGATTCGCACAGCGAAAAGATCCAGCCGTCATAGACAACGATCAGCCCTCCGAAGAAGAAGAGCAACACGAGACCGCTGTCGACAATGGACGCCACCATGGCCAGGCGGCTGGTTTCAACTGTATAGGCCGCGGTCTGCTGCAGGATTTGCGCGTTGACGGCCCCGGCGAATTCGGGTGGAACCTCTCCACCCCTATCCTTGAGGTGCCTCAGATTCAGACACTTCAAGATCAGGGACACTGAGAAAAACAGCAGGTAAACTGTAAGCACGGCTGTCTGCATGGCATAGCTGCTGCTGGATTGAATCCGGAGGCCAACTAGAGCAACCCCGAGCTGCAAGCGCGGTGGGCATGGAGTGGTGGATTCCCTCCTGATATGGAACCGCCGATTGGCTCGGCTGGGTGACAGGCGAGGTCGGTGGAAGAGCCGTAATCCTCAGGGCAACGGCACCTCCGGCCAAGACCGTCACCGCGATACCCGCATCTCCTGTCGCTCTTTCGCTTGCCTGTACAGCTCGTAGAGCTCCGGGAAATGCTTTTTCACGTGCAAAACCGCCTGCTTGCTGCTCAAACCCTCCTTTTGGGCTACTGTCTTGACCAGCTGATCCCAGGCCTTTAGCAGTTTTTCATCCTTTTTCATCCATTGTCCTCATGATGGGGTCTTCCCGAAGGCCGAAACCCGATCCTGGAATCGCCGGCTCAAGGATGAGGAGCAGCTGAGGCGGTTTTGATGGATCTCCCCCACGGCAGCCCAGCGGGCTGCCGCTCCAGCCGGTGTTCACCAGCCAGCAGTTCACCTTGTGGGCGGCTATCTTTTCTCCCAGAAGACGGGCATAGGTACTGGGCCGTAGGGCCATGAACGGTGCACCGAAGCAGGAGCTGAACGTGGCCTGGGGTTCGGTTATGCCCTTTTCGGCGCCGGCCACTTTCCCAGTGTAGCCCAGGAGAAAGTGGGCCATTGCCCGGGCCGGGGTTAGCCTGCTGATTGGCGGCACGACTCCGAAGGCGTCACAGGTGAGCATGAGAATGTTCCGTGGCTGCCCCCCATGCGGGGGAGTTCGCCATCGGGAATATGGCTGATGGGATATGCCACCCGCGTGTTTTCCGTCAGGGAATCGTCGTCCAGGTTCAGGCGCCGGGTGATTGGATCGATAGCAACATTTTCCAGAACGCTACCGAACCTGCGGGTACACTCGTAGATGTCCGGCTCCGTCTCTTTGGATAGACGAATGGCCCTGGCGTAGCAACCGCCTTCAAAATTGAACACCCCCTGGTCGGTCCAGCCGTGCTCGTCGTCGCCGATTAGCCGGCGGCCGAGTTCCCGCAGTTCTCTGGACAGTGGCCGACCATTTTGCTTCATCGCAGTTTTCTCCCGGTAGCCCGACGGGTTTGTAGCTACAGTGCTCTTCTGCTACACCTTTGCCAGCAACGGCCGCTGGACCGAGCGTTCCACGCGTACCTCCCACATAATCCGGTTCCGTAGAGTTGTCCGGGGCGAGCACCGGAGCCACCGATGCCGCCGGTATCGGTGCATCCAGGTTTTCCACCCGGTTGGCAGCAGCCCGGGGTCTCAATATCCGATGCTCCTCTCCGGCGAACTCGCTCTTTTGCTCAGTCGTCCCGACACCCAGCCGACAACGCCTCCAAGGATGAAGGTCCCGAGAAGTACGAGGGCCCTCGAGGCCTGTGCACTCCAGAAAAGAAAGCGCACCTGCACCATGTCAGCATTCTGGACGACGAACGTTGCAAAAACCACTCCGATCAAAAGGAATACAATCCGTTTAGGAGTCACAGTGCCACCTTCCTCTCAAAATTGGAGTGAGTAGGACATCAATCCATCCGGCTACACCCAGAACTGTTTCTCCCAGGTGGCGGAAAGCTCACGGCACCTCTCTGCTGTGGGGCGCCCCTGCAGGAAAAACACCACGTTTTCCTGCCTGTTCCGTTCCATGGTATCCCCGGCCGCTGCTTCTCTGTCTCAGCTCTTCAACTGCCTTCTCGTAAAGGAGCAGGTACTGACGGGCGGCGGACTGCCAGCTGAAATCCTCGGCCATCCCGTTTTTCATGATCTGTTGCCAGATCTCGGGGCGGCTGAAAAATTCAAGGGCGGTCTCGATGGCCTGCCAGAAGGCTTCCGGCTCATAGGTGGTGAAAAGGAAACCCACCCCCGTCCCGGTCTTCGGTTCATAGGGGCTGACAGTGTCGTAGAGACCTCCGGTGGACCGCACCACGGGCACCGTGCCGTAACGCAGGCTGTATATCTGATTCAAGCCGCAGGGCTCAAAGCGAGACGGCATCAGGAACATGTCTGCCCCGGCCTCGATTTTGTGGGCCAAGCCCTCATCAAATGTAAGCCGAACGGCGATGTTATCCGGGTAACGCGCTGCCAGTCGAGACAGCAGCGTTTGGTACCTCTTCTCACCGGTTCCCAGAATAACCAGGGCCACCTCCTCGGCCATCAATCTGTCCATGATTCCTGCCAACAAATCAAAACCCTTCTGATCGGCCAGTCTGGAAACCATCCCGAGCACGGGGCGATCCGCAACTCTCTGCGGCAGTCCAACGGTATCCAGCAGGTCGAGCTTGCAGAGGCGTTTGGGCTCCAGGTCCTCCCGGGAGTAGTTGGCAGCCAGGTGGGGATCGGTCTCAGGATTCCACGCCTGGTAGTCGGCGCCGTTGATGATTCCGTGGAGCTTCTTGCGGTGCACCCTGAGGATGCCCTCGAGACCCCCTCCGTATGCTTCGGTCTGAATCTCCTCGCTGTAGCGCGAACTCACCGTGGTGATCACATCGGCTGTGATAACCGCCGCCTTCAAGAAGTTTATTCCACCCCAGAACTCCATGCCATCCACGGTAAAAAAGTTATCGGGCAACCCGGTCAGGGGAAAGAGCTCCGGGCCGAAACGCCCCTGATATGTGATATTGTGGATGGTCAACATGGACGCCGTATGCGCCCAGAAAGGGTCATCGGCCATGAGAAGCCTCAGGTAGGCCGGGATGAGGCCGCACTGCCAGTCGTGGCAGTGGATGATGTCCGCCTTAGCACCGAGGGTCGGACAGAGGGCCAGTACGGCTCGACAGAAGTAGATAAAGCGCTGGGCATTGTCAAAGTAGTCCCCTTTTGATGTTCCATAGAGATGACCCCGGTCATAGAATTCATCCCGGCGGATGAAGTAAACCTGGACGCCGCTGCCGAGCTTCTCAGCGTATACATCCGCGCCCATGGTCCGGGAACCGAGAGGTACAGGCAGGTCCTCGACGAGAGGCTCTCCCACCGCCGCCTCGCCGAGCAGTCT
>JBKHJD010000229.1:0-3894 GCA_046538315.1 Syntrophobacteria bacterium | reverse complement strand
GTTCCAAAACGCAACCACCTGGAGGACGATACCCCAGGGGAGACCCAGCGCACCTTGTCCTGGAGCGCTAAGAGCCAAGAGCAGCGCGAAGCGCTTGCGGAGCCGAGCGATCCTCTAACCTAACGCCGCGAAGCGCCGGGCGCTGAGCTTCGATCTGGAGAGGTGAAAATGATCCACTGGAATTACTGCAAGTATTTCCCTGAGGGAATTGATGCGCAGAACTTTCTACTTCCTGGTGCCAGGCCCCATTGGCTTCCCTCGAGGGACATTATTCTCAGCCATATCTTTCTGGATCTGGAGGTGAGGCTCAAGGAAAAACAAGTGCAGGGTACAGCGCACATCAGCTTCTCCTCCGTGAAAAAAGGGCTTGAGAGTATCTTCCTTGACGCCCGGGAGATGAATATTGAGCGCGTTGAAGGAGAAGACGGGCGAACTCTGGACTTCGAGCAGAATGACCGGGGTGTGAGGGTCCGTCTGGCGGAAGCCCCTGGGCGTGGGGAGAGCACTACCGTACACCTGGATTACCGGGTGGAGGACCCGCGTCTGGGGCTCTATTTCACCGGGCCTGACAAGCACCATCCGGACAGACAGTGGCAGGTCTGGAGTCAGGGCCAGGACGAGGACAACAAGTACTGGTTTCCCTGTGTGGATCATCCCCGGGAGAAAGTCACCAGTGAAATCCGGGTGAGGGTGGACAAACCCTACGTGGCTGTGAGCAATGGTGTGCTCAAGGAACGCTATGAGGATGAACAGGGAAAACTGGTATACCACTGGTCCATGGAAAGGCCGCACAGTGTCTATCTCATCAGCCTGGCAGTGGGGACTTACACCGAGTTGACGGACCATGTCGAGGATATACCGCTGTCGTTTTTTGTGCCCGAGGGTCGCGACCAGGAGGGATGGCGATCTTTTGAAAAGACAGCGGACATCATAAGATTTTTTTCCACGAAAACCGGGTGCCCCTATCCCTATCCCAGATACTCTCAGGTGATTGCCCAGGATTTCATCTTTGGCGGGATGGAAAACACCACTGCCACAACCCTCACCGAGATGACCCTGCACGATGAGCGGGCCCATCTCGATTATACCAGCGACCGCCTGGTAGCTCACGAACTCGCCCACCAGTGGTTCGGAGATCTGGTTACCTCCAAGAGCTGGAGTCACAGCTGGCTCCATGAAGGTTTTGCCACCTATTTTGACCTGCTCTACACCGAGCATGCGGAAGGCAGGGACGAGTTCCACTATCGCCTGCTGGAAAATCGGGAGACCTATTTCGAGGAGCACGAGTCCAAATACCAGCGGGCCATCGTCACCCATGTATACAGCCAGCCCATCGACCTTTTCGATATGCACCTCTATCCGGGCAGTGCGGCGCGGCTGCATATGCTCCGCGCGCTTGTGGGTGAGGAGGAGTGGTGGGAAGTCATCAACCGGTTCCTCCTGAAGCACCGGGACTCAGTGGTAGAAACTGTAGATTTTGCACGCTGCATCGAGGAGGTTACTGGCGACAACTACGACTGGTTCTTTGACCAGTGGTTTTACCATCCGGGATTTCCGATACTGGAATGCTCCAGTGAGTATCAGGAAAAGGAAAAGAGGCTGGCTCTTCAGGTTAAGCAAACTCAGGATTCGGACAAAGAAGCGCCCGCGTTCCGCTTTCCACTCGTGATTCGCCTGGTGGAGAACGACGGACACGTTCGAGACGTCCGGGTACAGGTGGAGGAAAAGGAGCACCACTTCTACCTCCCCGTGGATCAGGAACCCGCCATGGTCCTGGTGGACCCGGAGGATACCATTTTGAAGCAGCTGCGGTGGAAGGTGGACAGCCGGAAGCTCTGCACCCAGCTGAAGGAAGCGGCAAACGTATTGAAACGCATCGAGGCGGCGGCGGAATTAGCAAAGGTGGGCAATCGGGAGACGGTGGCGGCCCTGGAAGAAGCGATGCACGGGGATCCTTTCTGGGGGGTATCGGCCCGAGCGGCCAAGGCCCTGGGTGAGATTTGCACCGAGGCGGCCAAGCGGGCCCTGATAGGCGCGGTTGGTATCGATCACCCCAAGGCGCGGCGGGCTGTCGTCAAGGCCCTTGGTAGCTTCAAGGATGAGGATGCTTGCGAAGCCGTGCTCCCGCTTGCCGAGGGGGATCCATCCTATTTCGTCGAGGCCGAGGCTGTCCTTGCGCTTGCCCGCACCAGGGCGGAAGGAGCCTTCGCTGTGCTGGAGGGCGCCCTTGAACGCGATTCGTTCAACGAGGTTGTTCGCTGCCGGGCTCTGGAAGGCTTGGCTGAACTGGATGATGATCGGGCTCTTCCCCTGCTCTATGAGTACTCGCGCTACGGGAAGCCGGAACTGGTGCGGGCCCAGGCGTTGCGATCTCTGGGAAAGATGGGTAGCCGCAGGCCGGATAACGGGCAGATTCTTGAGAAAATCGGTGATGCTTTCCAGCCGCCTTCCGGTCCGCGGACATTTCGAGCCAGGCTTGCCGCCATCCAGGCCCTGGAGATCCTGCGCCGGGAGGAGGCGCTGCCAATACTCAAGAAGGTGGCGGAGGTTGAACTTGACGGCCGACTGGTACGGAATGCCAGGCTGGCGGTGCGAAAGATCGAGAAAGGCAAGGACAGAGGAGAGGCGGTTGTCAAGCTGGAGAAACGCCTCGATGAGTTTGCCGAAGAAAACAAGAAGCTGAAAGATCGACTGGACAGGCTGGAAAAAACGCACGGTGCATAGCGCAGAGCGCATCCCATATCTCACACCTCGCACGTGCTCGCGGTTTCGCAGCCTCCCCTTTGGTTCTCGTGGCACCGGAGGCCGTTGTGGCTCATCTTCGTTCCAAGGCTCGCGGCCTGGTCAGTTCAACGCAGCTGCGTGACGACCAAGGCTATGAAAACATCGCTGGAACGGACTGGTGACGACGGACCACTAACCCTATTCTCAGTCACTTAGAAGAGCGAAGACGGCCTTCCCTCCCCTTTATCCAACGCAGCTCCCCGCCAAGATTCAATCAAGTGTGGGTAAAGGTCAGCCCTGCCGGGGGAGGATGCCTTACTTGATTGCCACAAGGGTTTGCATTATGCTGAAAGTGGGAGTTTCTTCTGTAGGTTAAAAGGACTGGCCGTGAACATCAAGGTTGTTGCAGAAACACAGCTTCACCGACCTGTGCTGCTGGCGGCCTGGCCGGGAATGGGACATGTAGCGCTCAGGGCGCTGGTTTTCCTGCACGAGGCCCTGCGGGCCCAGCAGCTTGCCTATGTAGAGGAACCTGAGTTCTTCAGGGTTTCCGGAATCAGCATCTACGACGGGGTGATTCAGGCTACCATGCTGCCCAGGAGCGGCTTTTACTACTGGCGGCGTGGCGGCCCGCCCGGCGATCTCCTCTTCTTTATCGGCGACCAGCAACCAGTACCGGGAAAGGAGTACAAACTCGCCTCGGCTCTTCTTGATTTTGCAGGCACCTGTGGTGTCAGTCGGGTTATCACGGTTGCGGCCATGCCCACCTCCATCAACCACTACCAGTCTTCCAAGGTTTGGGTAACGGCGACCAACAGCGAACTGCTGAACGAGTTCGTACCGTACTGCCAGAGGGTGTTGCGAGAAGGACAGGTTTCGGGAATGAACGGCCTCCTGCTGGGTGTCGGCAAAGAGCGGGGGCTTGAAGGGGTTTGCCTTCTCGGGGAGATACCGTTCTATACGACCCAGATCGAAAACCCCAGGGTCTCCATGGCGGTATTGCACGTGCTCAAGCAGGTGCTGGAGCTCGAGGTGGACCTGGAAGAACTGGAAGAGTTGGCCCGGCACACTGAAAAGGAAATCGATCAATACCTGCTCGAGCTCCAGCAGCGTGAGAAAGAGGAAGAAAAAGCCACGGAGGACCAGGAGGGCCCGGTCACGGTTCATTGA
>JBKHJD010000228.1:0-3910 GCA_046538315.1 Syntrophobacteria bacterium | reverse complement strand
GGGAGGATTAAGGTGGGGGTGACAAGATAGATATGGATCCAACCTTTTATTATGTCCCCCTCCCCTTTATCCCGTCCCGCCAAGGGAGGGGAAAGGATGGTTTTGCATAGGCACCCTGATACCGATACCCACTGTGTCAAGTGTGTATCAAGGTCAGCCCTCCACGGCGGAGGTGGTTTGGAAGTCCCCCTTTAACAAAGGGGGATGGAGGGGGATTTTGAAGCTCTGCGAAATTCCCCCTTGCCAGTTTTTGCAAAGTGCGGAAATAGCGACTACTGCTTTAAAATTTCATCCTGCAACGGCACGTGACAACTGTATGAGACGTAGTACTTGGTGCCTCGATCCGGACATAGGGCAACGACAGTTCAACCGATCCCTTGGCTGGTTTTATTCACCGTGACTTATCCCTTGAAGGCAGCGCGTCCGGGATAAAGAGCCGATTCTCCCAGTTCCTCCTCGATGCGCAGCAACTGGTTGTATTTGGCCAGACGGTCGGTGCGGCTGAGGGAGCCGCTCTTGATCTGACCGGCACCCGTGGCCACGGCGAGATCGGCGATGGTGGTATCCTCCGTTTCACCGGAGCGATGAGAGATGACGGAACGATACCCTGCCGAGGTGGCGAGATGGATGGCATCCAGGGTCTCGGTCACGCTGCCGATCTGATTGAGTTTTATGAGAATGGCATTGGCCACCCCTTCGTCGATCCCCCGGGAGAGTATCTTGATGTTGGTCACAAATATATCGTCTCCCACCAGTTGGACCTTCCCCCCCAATCCGTCGGTGAGTAGCTTCCATCCCTGCCAGTCGTCTTCAGCCATCCCGTCTTCCAGGGAGATGATGGGGTAGCGCTCCACCCACTCGGCATAGAAAGCCACCAGGTCCTCGGGGGATTTTTCCGGTTTTTGTTCGGCTGCGAGCACGTAGCGGCCGTCCCGGTAGAACTCGCTGGCGGCGGCGTCCAGGGCAAGGCAGATGTCCACTCCGGGAGTATACCCGGCCTGGTTGATAGCCTCCATGATCACTTTCACCGCCTCTTCATTGGACTGCAAATTGGGGGCGAAACCACCTTCATCTCCAACGGCGGTGTAATATTCTCTGGAGGCAAGGACCTTTTTCAAGTGATGAAATGTCTCCGCTCCCATGCGCAGCGCCTCGGCGAAACTGGGGGCGCCCACCGGGACTATCATGAACTCCTGGATATCCACGTTGTTGTCCGCGTGGGAGCCGCCGTTGATGACGTTCATCATGGGCACCGGCAGGGTACGGGCGCCGACTCCTCCGAGGTAACGAAACAGAGAGAGGCCGGCCTCGGAGGCGGCCGCCCTGGCAACGGCCATGGAGATGCCGAGAATGGCATTGGCGCCCAGGTGTTCCTTGTTCTCTGTGCCGTCCATTTCGATCATTTTTCGGTCCACATTGCCCTGGTCGAAGGCGTCCAGTCCCAGCAGTTCTGGCCCCAGGGTGTCGTTTACGTGCATTACAGCCCTGGTCACTCCCTTTCCCAGGTAGCGCCCGGCATCCTTGTCGCGCAGCTCCAGGGCCTCCCTCGTGCCGGTGGACGCCCCTGACGGCACGGAGGCTCGTCCCATAAAACCGCTGTCAAGATGAACGTCCACCTCCACGGTGGGATTGCCCCGGGAATCCAGAATTTCTCTCCCCGTGATATCCACGATCTCGCTCATGGTCTCCTCCAGCAAAAAATCATCAAAGGCCCGAAGAACAGGCATTCAGGCTGGTATCAGTGGAATTCCGGCCTCTTCTAGCTCCAATGCGGCTCAAACAAGGCTGAAGTGCGATCCAAGATTCGCCCAGTTGAGATAAGGTGTGCCGCGCTCCGCTTGGCACAGCCTCCATGAGCGTACAGAAAAAAGGTGTGCTGAGCGCAAGTGAAGCGCACCGTCTCCTGAGCTTGTTGAAGGCTAGCACAATCCCCCGTGTGAGGCAACGGCTGATTCCAGTGTTTGCAGTGAGGGTATTGATGCCCACCCAGGTTGAGGGCAGGCGAATGAGCTCCCAGGTGTACCGGGTGCGTCTTTTGCTATGGGCAGCCGCCGAGAGCCGTACTTCTGAATCAGGTATGGTGCAGCCCTTCATGCTGCCTGAGTTGGGACAATGTGCGGTGACGAGTCGGCCGTCTGCCAGACGGACTTCGGCGAGGAAGCGCTGGTAGCGCCGAACGAAAACACCAGGAATCAGAGGCGACGGAAAGTGCAGGTCAATTCTCCAGCCGCGGAGACATCAAATTCATTGACGAGATCTGTTGTTTTATATTACTTAGAGCTTCGCCTGGCAACTACACTCAGGTGTGGGCCCACAAAAGGGTGAGAATTTGTTGCTCCCGCAGCACCACGTCCCGAGTGGAGACTGGGCACTATGCACTATGCACTAGGCACAAGGTGAAGGACGCGGTGACGGGGCGACAGGGTGACGCCATGTCCTATGCCCTCTGGTCCATCCTCTGTGCGCTTGGAGCTTTGAGCTTACAGCTATGAGCTTTTCTCTGTGCCCTACGCCCTGAGTGCCTAGTGGCTAGTGTACAGTGGGAGCGGCTTTCCAGCCGCGACTGCGTCCGTAGTACTAGTGGCTAGTGTACAGTATCCCCTATGCCCCCTTTTGAGACGTTCAAGATGCGTTCCCCAGCGAGCAGATGGAGCCGGTTGATCACGCCGGTCAGCCTGCCGATCCTCAGCTTTGCAGGGCTTATCCTGGTTGGGACCGTGTTGCTGATGCTCCCGGTTGCGACCAGCGGACCGGGGCTTGCGCCTGTGGATGCCCTGTTTACCGCAACATCGGCAACCTGTGTCACCGGACTGGTGGTTGTGGATACCGGCAGTTATTTGAGCCTCTTCGGCCAGTGGGTTGTTCTGGTGCTCATCCAGTGCGGCGGGCTCGGGATCATGACCTTTTCCACGGTACTGATTCTGTTCATAAGCAGAAGGTTTTCGTTGCTCAGCCGCAGTGTTATCCAGGACACCTTCACCCACGGCCCGGACACCCGCCTCCCGTCGCTGGTTCGCCATGTTGTGCTCTTTACCTTCCTGCTGGAGGCGGCAGGTGCCGTCTTGCTCTATCTGAGGTTTTCAGGGATCTATGCGCCGGGTACGGCGATCTATCTTGCCGTTTTTCATTCGGTGAGCTCATTTTGCAATGCCGGCTTCTGTCTCTATCCCCGGAGTTTTATGAATTTTTCCGGTGACGCACTTGTGAACCTTACCGTATGCGCTCTGATCATCTCCGGCGGCATCGGATTCCTGGTCCTCCTGGAGCTGAAAAGGTTCATTGTCGCATTTCGCCGGCCACGCCGGCCCCGCCGGCTTTCGGTGCACTCCAAGGTGGTGTTGACGCTGACCCTGATCCTGCTGGGTGCCGGTATGCTGGTATGTTTGACCTTCGAATGGAAACATTCCATGGCCGGTTTTCCCACATCGACGAAGCTGCTGGCAGCCTTTTTTCAATCAGTTACCGCCAGGACAGCGGGATTCAACACCCTTGACTTCGGGAGCATGGCCAATGTTACCCTGCTTTTCACTATCTTGCTGATGTTTGTGGGGGCCTGTTCGGGATCCACCGGCGGCGGCATCAAGATCAACACCCTGGGAGTTCTCTTTGCCTTGAGCCGGTCGCGTTTCCAGGGGGAGCAGACCACGAGTATCTTCCGCCGCACTCTGGCCCCGGAGACCGTGGGCCGGGCCATTGCGGTGTTTGTCCTCTCCGTGGTGGTGATCTACATCGCCACCATGGTGCTGATGGTGAGCGAAGTGGGCACAGCCCCCCATGGGGAGAGTCGCGGGCTGTTTATGGAGCTTTTGTTTGAGGTGGTCTCCGCCTTCGGCACTGTAGGTCTCAGTATGGGTATCACGTCGAAGCTCACCACCGTGGGCAAGCTCATCGTCGTAGTGGTAATGTTTGT
>JBKHJD010000227.1:0-3912 GCA_046538315.1 Syntrophobacteria bacterium | reverse complement strand
GGGTGGCCCCATGCTAGATTCGAACGTGTCTGTCAGGGGGTGACACGAGGGTGAGGGGAACGAAGTGGAGCGTGGCCGTCGCGTTGGTGTGCGTGCTCTGGGCTATGGCGGGGGCGCAGCCGCCCCGGGACGTGGTGGACCTCAGGGTGGAACCGGAGGAGATCGAGGTCCCCGCCGGAGGAGCTCTCGAGGTCGTGGTGCATGCGGAGATCACGCCAGGGTGGCACGTGAACGCTCACGAACCCAGCCTACCCACGCTGATCCCCACCGAGCTTAGCCTGGAAGGCCACCCAGGAATCGGACTTGAAGAGGTGGCCTATCCGGAGCCAGTCCATCACCGGTTTGGCTTCGCCGAGGAGGAGCTCGCCGTCTACGAGGACGCCTTCGCCATCCGCGCTCGGATCGTGGCTTCGCCCGAGGCGGCGGGCGCGGGCACGTTGTCTTGGGTCTTGAACTACCAGGCTTGTGACGACGAGGTGTGCCTCCCGCCGACGTCTGCCGAGGCTGCGACGAGGGTGCAGATCGGGCCGGCTGCCGGCGAGGAGCCAGGTGCACACGGTGCCTCCCAAGCGTTGGCTGACAACATGGTCGCGCGCCTGGTGGGCGAACGGGGCATGCTGCTCGCTCTGGCGGTGGTGTTCGTCCTGGGCTTGGGGCTGAATCTGACCCCATGCGTGTACCCGATGATCCCCATCACCGTGGGCTACTTCGGCCAGCAGGCCGGCGGCCGCGGTCGGCGTACGGTCCTCATGGCGCTCTCCTACCAACTGGGCATCGTGGTCACTTACTCGGCCTTGGGCACGGCGGCCGCGCTCACCGGACGTTTGCTGGGTTCGGTGCTGCAAAGCCCTGCGGTGCTGGCCGGGGTGGCCGGGGTGATGCGGCTTTTTTGCTGGGATTTGTGGTTTTGTGGTTAGTCGGATGAGCGAAGAAGTGTCCACGCCCGCATGTTTACCGGTGCACGAAGGACCCCGGCCCGCATATTTCACAAACCTCAAACATTAATTATTCTAAAAGCAATTTCAGCAAACGGGAATGGCAGAGTCACAGACAGGTTTTTAACAGCAGGCTGTTTTTAACCTGTAGTTTGCAAGTTTTAGGCTGCGCGGGCCGTAGGCACGGAGGCCCCTGCCACATCCGGCCGGTATTTTTCCGGATTCAGGTTCTCCCAGTCGAACTCCAAAAAATCCTCTCGGTAGCCTCTCAACAGCCGTCTCAGGTCCCGCAAGGAGCCGCGCTCTTTGTGCCGGTACCAGCCGGGCTTGGGCCACCACTGTTCATCTTTCTGGTCAAGTTCCTTTTTCAGTATCCACAGCAGCGTCATCTCGATGAGCCTCAGCTGTAGACTCCTCAGTACCACGTTTTTGAGCCGGCCCTGCTCGGTGCCAAAACCAATCTGCTGCTTCAGGTCCCGGTGGGCGTCCTCCTGTGCAAACCGGGCCGCATACAGCTGCGCCACCTCCTCGGCGCTCAGATCCAGATCGCTGGTGACCAAATACCAATCCTGGTCGTAGCCTTCTACCTGCAACGCAAAGACGTTCACCCGGGCCTCCGAGCCGGCAGGGTGCCACTGACCGGTGACCTTCTTGTAGCGCACCTTACGCCTCCTGCCGTATATCTTTGCCGTGGTGGTGTGCCAGCGGCCCTGCCACTGCTCGGCATCTTGCGGGGCCGGCCGGCGCTCTCCCCACTTGCGCGGTCTTCCCCGGCCGGGCGATTTCTCGGCGGGTGGGGTATGGTAGATGCGGGCGTCTCGGCGCAGACGCGTCAGAAAGTCGATGCGCGGCTGCCCTTCGGGAGGGTCCAGAAGCGGCTGGACAACGCTGCAGATCGCGTAGCCTCCGTCAAAGACGGCCAGATCGGGTCCGCTGGCCCTCCCGGCGCAAAGACGCAGCATCTCCACGGCCATCTGCGGCTTGGTGCGAAACGTTTCTCCGGGCGGCATATAGTCCTCTCGGATGTAGAGCCTGCCGCAGGTGGGCAGAAACCGGCGGGAGTCCTGCTCCACCGAAAGTCCCCCGCACAGGACCCAGTTGTGGCCCCAGATCGTCTGCGCACGATTGCAGCTGCGGCTGGTATATTCGTGGTAGGGGCAGGTTCCGTAGATGTTTCTGCCCGTTTTGAGGGCTTTCAGATCGTCCACCGCCCAGAGGTTTCGCCCCCGCCAGTGGCAGTGTGGAGAGGCCATTTCCGCGAGCTTCCCTTCGATCCAGCGCCCGGGCCATTTGCCATCCTCCAGAAACCACTCGGCGGCGCGCCAGTGGTTTTCCATCGACAGAGCCGTTATCATTTCAGTGACCAGGGGGCGGCGCTCTGCCAGCAGACTACCGGTCAGGTAGACCGCGAAGTGACGCCAGCCCGGATCTGTAAATGGCATAGAGAATTCACTCACTCGACTTACCCACGATTTCGCAAGGTTCTGAGTGTTCATAAGGGCGCTCCTTTCTGCGAATATGGTTTTGTTGATTATCAAATCCATTATCGCATGAGGGCGTCCTTACTCTCAATATATTGGCGTAAACTTTTGTAGATACAGCATTTAGGAGCGTCAAAAATTGCTGTTCACCCTCCGGTTCGGTCCAGCAGGTGGCAGTAATAAACAAACCAACCCCCTTTCGCGCTAACCTAATGTCCAAGCCCTGGGACTCTGACCGGAGCCTGACCGAGAACTTCCGCGACTTTTCGCCGAGAGGCGAGGTAGCTCGTTACCCGCGGCATGACGCTCAAAAACTTGCAAACTACAGCTTAAGGGGTTGGGTCTATGGTGATGGGGAGCTCCGGTCTCTCCCCCGGCAGGACCCGAAAAGGGGGTACAATGAGCGCCGGGGTCTCGAATCATTGTATTCGGACCTGAGCAAGGAAGCGCTGACCTGGATAAAGCTTGTGTTTTCGCTGAAAGGCTTCTGGGTTTTTATCCCTGGAATTCTTAGTATGGTGCTTGTCTACTGCGCCGATGCTTACAACTGGTCCGGGATTCTGGATAAAGGCAATAACGAGTGGCTCGCTATCTGGCTTATGAGTATAACCACGGGCATCATCCTTATACGTGTATTATTCTTTACCCGTCACCTGGATATCATACTCTTCGCCCTGGCGGCAGCATTCCTCTGTCGTGAAATACATTTTGCTGGAACTCATAAAGGAATATATATTGCACTCACTTTTATCGGGATTGGGGGTTTGTACTGGCGAGATGAGATTTCCAGGGATTTTGCCTCATCAATCCCTCTCAAGCTGACTTTTGCCAGTATGTTCTGGGCTTACACGCTGGCTATACTTATTCAGCGACGAGCTCTCCGACACATCATTCCCCTCGAAGGCAAACTTCACGTCCAACTGGAAGAAGTCGGGGAAAACGTTTCACACATTATTTTCCTCTGTGTGGCTTTGCTGCTCTTTACATTAGAATCAGATACTAACGCATCTTTCCCCTATTTTCGGTCAGATGCAAATCACTGAAAAGTCTTCTCACGCTGTAATTTTACCCTCAGAAGGCATCTGAGGGTTTTGTTTTTCTCAGAATGGTAGTCCCTTGCTCATAAATCATTAATCGGATGCTATATGCTTTATAGTGGCTTGATATGAGTTAGAAGTTTTGTTATAGTAGTCTCTTTAGTTGCCCGCTACTTCTGACGAAAGGAAAATCTGCCGTGTTCGTGAAAAGCAACAAAAACGACGGCGCCAACGGCGTCTACTACACCCACCACATCGTTGAGTCCTACCGTAATGAGGATGGGGAGCTCCGTCTACCGGTATCTGGCCAATATTACGGACCTGCCGGATGAGACGGTCGAGCGGAGACCTCTGCTTCTGCAGGGTAAGCTGGAGGAGGCTGGCTCCCACCAGCCCCAGATCTAACAGGGTGATTGTGTAAGGGGTGCCGGGCAGATGGCCATATGGAGAGCCTGGAGG
>JBKHJD010000226.1:0-3931 GCA_046538315.1 Syntrophobacteria bacterium | reverse complement strand
GGGCGGAGCCTTTCAGACTGTGGGCATTACGGTAGACGTGCTGCAGCGTCTCCCTGTCCGAGGGCTGATTGCCCAGGTTGACCAGGCCCTGGTTGATAGCCTCCACGTTGTCGCAGGCTGAGACGATAAAATCTGGCAGTAGCGCCTCCAGATCTTCTGTGGCAGGCTCTTCCTGGGAGGGAGCGCACATCCGGAGCTCGATCTGCTCTACCAGAGCAGCTACCCTGTGACCGGGCACCTCTCTGCTCCGCAGGTAGTGAACGAAGAGATCGAGTCCCTGGAAAAGCAACTCGCCGAGTACCTCATCAAATGGCAGCTGCCCCCTGTGGACGGCCGTCAGGACATCTTCCAGGATGTGGGCTACCTTGCCCAGCTTGGGAGCACCCATCCGATTGGCGAGTCCCTTGATATTGTGCAGTTGCCGGCCGGCCACATCCAGAGAGTCGCTATCGTGAGACCGGTTTTCCAGTCGCACCAGAGCTTCATTGAACTGCTCGAGTGCTTCCCGGTAATCGTCTTTCAAGGTTCCAAAAAGGTCGATCTCTTCTGGCATACCTTCCGCCGTGCTTCATGCGCTCCTGGCCTTCACTCGACATTGAAACGGCTCACCCGGGTTCGGAGCTCTTCGGCCAGCCGGTTGAGATCACTGGCCGAAGAAATGGAATGTTTAGCTGTATCCGCCGTTTGTTGTGTCACTCTGGAAATCTCCCTCATGGTGCCGACCACCTGTTCGCTCGCTTCCTTCTGCTGATTTGTGGCCACCGAGATCTGCCGCGCCGATTCCGCAGTCTGTTCCGCCATGGCAATGATATTTTCCAGGGCCCCTCGCACCCGGTGCAGCCGCTCGGCTCCCTGCTCCACCCCCTTCACATTCTCTTCCGCCGCCAGAACCGAGTCATTGGCGGCTGATTGAATCTCGAGGAGAACATCCCGGATGGTCCCGGTGGACTTTACCACATCCTCGGCCAGGCGCCGGATCTCTCCCGCCACCACCGAGAAGCCCTTTCCTGCATCGCCGGCCTTGGCTGCCTCGATGGCCGCATTGAGAGAGAGCATCTTGGTCTCAACAGCTATTTCATTGATGATGTCAATGACCTCGCCAATCTGTTGAGTTCTCTCACCGAGATCGAGGATCTTCCGAGAACTCATCTCACTTTTGCTCCGGATCAGGGCCATGCCCTCGGTGCTCTCTTCCATGAGTTCCTGCCCCTCCTGAGCGCTTCTCAGGGTCTCTTCTGCCACCGTTGTAACCGCATTGCTGTTTTCGGCAATCTGGCGAGCAGTGGTACTCAGTTCCTCCATGGCAGCGGTGGTCTCGCTCACCGAGGCGGCTTGCTGGGTGGCACCGCTCGCTTGCTGTTGGGCTGCGGCCACAATTTCACTGGAGGAATTTCCGATCCTTGAGGCCGCCTCCTGGCTCTGCCGGGTCATATCTCCAAGATTGGTCACCATGGTGTTGATGGCCTCCCCGAAAGGACCGGGAAAGGCCACCCGCTGGCTGAAATCCCCGCCGGCGATCCTCTGGGCCTGCTCGGCAAGGACAAGGAGGTTCTGATGCATGTGGACAAAAGCGTCAGCCAGCATACCCACCTCATCCCCGGAGGCCAGGGCAACCTTCTCTGAGAGTTCTCCTTCCGAGATCTGTCGGGCATATCGCCCCAGCCTGCTCATGGGTTTGGTGACGTTGCTGGCCAGGATATACGAGAGGTAGAAACCGATGATGAGTGTCAACACACAAATGAGACTGGTTGTCCAGACGATGTTTTTGAGAGGAGAAAAAAAATGGCTCCGATCCACCTCGCTCATCAGGTAATTGTTCCGGAGTCCCACCTGGTGGTAGGTGTACATCTTCCCCTGGAGGCTTTCCACATGAGAACCCACCGTGTTCTGCCGCAGTTCTTGCACCAGCCCGGCCGGAAAGACGGGTTTCAACCCACGCGGGCTGCTGGCCAGCAGGCTGCCGGTGCCGGTGATCAGGTAGAGGCGGCTGTTGCCTCCGAGGTCCAGACCCTCCAGTACCTCTTCCAGGGTATCGCCCTCAACCTCATCAATGAGCGTATCCCAACTCCGGGAACTGGATGCAAGTCTCAGCAGGATGCGTTGCATTTCCCTGGCCTGGTTTTCCACCGCTTTCTTGCTCTCGACAAAAGCGCCGGAGCTCACAAAGAGCACAGCGATGAGGACCAGCGAACCACAGCTGATCAGGAGCTTCTGAGACAGACTCACACTCTTCAAGGATTCCCGCCGATCCAGCCTGCTCATCCCGGCAGCCATGACCGGGGCGATAATACCTTCGAGGGTAAAAAGGCTGAAGAGGGCATAGATCACACAGACAATGACTCCCACCAGGAGTGCCTGTACACTTTGGACAAAAGTGAAATGGGCCTTCAGGCGCATAGCCAGAACGCCCACCAGGAACACGGCATATCCAACACAGAAAAGAGTCAGGGCCACGCGGGCCGGCATCTTGACGCCCAGCCTGAGGGTGGCCGCAGTTGTGTCCAAATCCAGACCACCGGGGTTCGAGACCGCACGCTCCAGGGAGAGGAGCGGCCGCATCCATTGGAGTGGAATGACGAGCAAAACCCCCAGAAGCAAAAGCGCTACCAGAACATAGACTATGAGAAAGGGGCGGATCTGGCTTCTTGCCAGGTCTACACTCAACCAGAGGTAGGGCAGTCCAAGGATTACCACGACGTAGACAAACAGGAGGCTCTGATTCCAGATGATCTTTTTTTTCAGGCTATTCATAGGCAACCCGTCCCTTTGCCGTTTCAATTTCAAGCTCATGGTTGCACAGGGCCCATGGGGATTCCGGTAAAGACGCCGTAATCTCGTGGATGCCCCTCAACCTGCGCCGCACGGCTCATACTCCAAGTCCACCAGGAAAACCAGTTGGTCTTCCCACTCACAGACACCCCAGAGCTGTTGCCACTGCTTCTGCATGTCCACCGGAGGCGGCAGCGGCTTGATGTGCTCGAAAACCATTACCGTGATCAGATCTCCTACCCGGTCAACCATATAGGCCACTTTCCGCCCGGCTCGATTCACCACCAGAAACTGCTGCTGCGCCTCATCGGACGCTGGACTCAGACCACAACTCAGACGCAGGTCCTCCACCGGAAGTCCAGCCCCCCCTTTCTTGCCGGAGGTGGCGAGTTCTCGGCGGGAGAGGCTGGCCAGCCAGGCTATCTGGTCGGCCTCCACCCCCAACAGGAAGGAATCCACCCAGAAGGTGAGAATGTCCAGTTCAGCGGGCACATCGGTCCGTTCCATGATTGGTCCCTAGGGGGAGATCCCTTCTGATTTCAGCAGCCAGTCCAGATCGACGATGCTCACCACCGATTCACCCCAAGGTGCTGTCCCTTCAAAAACATCACGCTGGCCTTCGCGCACCACCGCTGGTTCCTTGTTGAATTCTTCCGGGGCGAAGCTCACCAGATCACCGATGGCGTCCACCAGAAAGCCTGTCCGTATTTGACCGTGCTCCACCACAACGATTGCTTGCTCTTGCGTCGCTCCACCCTGCGTCAACCCGAACAATCGCTTCAAATCAATCACAGAGAGTATCTCACCGCGCAAATTCATCACCCCCACAATATGCGGCGGGACGCTGGGGACCTTGGTAATCTTCGGCGGAGCCAGGACCTCGCCCAGATACTGGACACCGAGAGCGTACCATTCGTTGTTGAGACGAAAGCTGAGATACTGCTGCTGATCAGGGCCTGCGGTTTCTTGGGGGAGTTGGCTTTCCAGGTGCCGGGGGAGCTGCTCTAAAATCTTCCTGCCTGGGCCGGTGGGTGCATCTGCCATGCAATGGGCTCCCGGGCCCCATCGAGGCAAAGCGACCTACTGTGCTCTGCCGTATCGGGACATAATGCGGTTCATTCTCGCCAGGAGACGGTTGGCAATGATCGGCTTGGGTATGAAG
>JBKHJD010000225.1:0-3961 GCA_046538315.1 Syntrophobacteria bacterium | reverse complement strand
TGCCAGAGAGTGTGCCGGAGGAGAAGCCCACGGCGGCGGAACCTGCAAAGCCGGAGATGAAGACGCCTGAGCGTGCGACGCCCGCACCAGAGACCGAGGTGGGTAAAAAGCCACCCAAGACTAAAAAGAAGAAGGCGAAGCGGGCTGTGGAGACCGAAGTCGCGATTCCGGCAGGGAAAAGAAAGTTGCCGAGTCGCCGCAAGGAGGTTTTCACCGGGGATGAACTGTACGAGAAACGTCCACCGGCGGCCCGCACCGGCAGGGGTAGGAAGACGGCGCGGGCTGCGGTGAAGGAGGCGGGCAAACCCGAGATTACCGTACCCAAGGCCATCAAGCGGCGAATCAAGCTTGACGAGGCAACTACGGTGGGCAATCTTGCCAGACGCATGGGTATCAAGGCCTCTGAACTCATCAAAAAGCTCCTTGAGATGGGCTATATGACGACCCTGAATCAGACCCTCGATTTCGACACCGCATCTCTGGTGGCGGCGGAATTTAACTACGAGGTGGAAAGAGCGGGTTTTGAGGAAGAGCAGATCATGCAGGCGGAGCCGGATCGCATGGAAGATCTCAGGGTGCGGCCACCGGTTGTAACCGTTATGGGACACGTGGATCATGGCAAGACGTCACTGCTGGACGCCATACGCCACACCAATGTCATCGAGGGAGAATCTGGTGGGATTACCCAGCACATCGGCGCCCACCATGTTCGTCTTGACGGTGGTGAGGTGGTGTTTCTGGACACTCCGGGACATCAGGCCTTCACGGCCATGAGGGCCCGGGGTGCCCGGGTGACCGACCTCGTAGTTCTTGTGGTTGCAGCGGACGACGGAGTAATGCAGCAGACAGTTGAGGCGATCAACCATGCGCAGGCAGCAGAAGTTCCGATTCTGGTAGCTATCAATAAGATAGACAAGACCAACGCTAATCCAGACAAGGTCAGGCGTGAGTTGAGTGAAAGGGGCCTGAATCCTGAGGAGTGGGGCGGTAATACGACGATGGTGGAAGTGTCGGCCAAGAAGGCTACCGGGCTGGATGAACTGCTGGAACGCATCCTGCTTCAGGCCGAATTGATGGAGTTAAAGGCCAACCCGAACAAGATGGCGAGGGGATGGGTAGTTGAGGCCAAGTTGGACAAGGGCAAGGGGCCGGTGGCGACCGTGCTGGTCCGGGAAGGGAGCCTCCACAATGGCGACCCCTTTGTCTGCGGTAGCTTTTACGGCAGGGTGAGGGCCATGGTGGATGACCGCGGTCGTAAGGTAGTGGAGGCGCTGCCTTCCATGCCCGTAGAGGTTCAGGGCATATCAGGAGTCCCGCAGGCAGGTGACGAATTTGTAGTGGTGACTGATGAGAAGCAGGCCAAACAGGTTGCCGCGTACCGGTGGTTCAAGCACAGAGAGACCGAGTTGTCCAAAGCTACCAAAGTAACTCTCGACAACCTGTTCTCACGGATCAAAGAAGGTGAGGCCAAAGAGTTGAATGTGGTGCTCAAGGCGGATGTCCAGGGATCCCTGGAGGCCGTTGCTGATTCCTTGCAGAAGCTGAGCAGCGACGCTATCAAGGTTCATATTATTCACAGTGCGGTGGGGGCGGTCACTGAAACGGATGTGATGCTGGCCTCGGCCTCGAATGCCATTATTATCGGCTTCAATGTCAGGGCTCCTGTGAAGGTTCAGGAAGTCGCCGGGGCAGAAGAAGTGGACGTGCGCTACTATGACATCATCTACCAGGTCATCAACGATGTAAAGGCTGCCATGGAGGGCATGCTGGAGCCCATATATAAAGAACACTTCATGGGTCGCGCCGAGGTTCTCAGGACGTTCAACATACCTCGGGTAGGGACAGTGGCAGGCTGTATGGTAAGTGACGGCCGGGTGGAACGTCAAGCTCGGATCAGGGTGTTACGGGACAACGTGGTAATCAACGACAGCAAGATTGCCTCGCTCAAGCGTTACAAAGACGACGTGAAAGAGGTTAAAGCTGGCCAGGATTGCGGTATTTCCATTGAGAACTTCAGGGATATCAAGGTCGGTGACGTGCTGGAAACGTATAGCGTGGAAGAGATCAAAGCGGTTCTCGAATCCGGCCAGACCGATTCGGACAGGTAGCAGGTTGTATGGCGGGTCCGTGGACGCCCGAAACACCTCCGGCAATGTGGTTTGCTGGCGATTTCCATAAGCATCGGAATGCCGGGGCTGAACCAGGGAGCCCTGGGGAATGTCCCGAAGGGAACTCTATTCTGCAGGGCTAGCGCGCTCATTGAGCATGATTGCGGCGGTAGCGAGCGAACCGTACACGTTGGAATATTTCCTTCCAGTAGAATCCAGCTCACAGCGGGACTGGAGGGGCCTTCAATATCTATTCCCTGTTGCAGTGTTCGTGGAGAGGAGTCTTCTCCAGGACAGAGTATGGGTCGATGGTTGTGGGGGTCGCCAAACTTAGCTTGCGCTTGCCGCAAAATCATTCCCTCAAAGGCAAGCGCAAGGTGATGAAGAGTATTTGTGAGCGGCTGCGGCAGCGGTTTAACCTGGCGGTGGCCGAAATCGATGCTCAGGATTTATGGCAAAGCGCAGCAGTAGGGCTTGTAATTGTGGGTAACGAGGGAGGCCACGTGAACTCGAGATTGGACAAAGCCATCAATTTCGTTGAGGATTTACACCTGGCTGAGATTGTTGATGTCCAGATGGAATTGATCCATCTTTAGAAGGCAAAACGAATGCTGTACGGCGTTAGCTTCCGCTGCAAGGTCCCGGTGGAGAACTAAGCGAGGGCCAGCGGCGAGCAAACGATGGAGGCTTATGGAGCACAGGCGTGCTGATCGGGTTGGGGATCTAGTTTTGAGGGAGCTTGCTGAGGTGCTGCTGCGCAAGGTGAAAGATCCTCGCCTTGCAGGTGTCACCCTGACAGAAGTGGAAGTATCGACAGATCTGCGCCAAGCCCGAGTATTTTACAGCGTGTTGGGAGGCGATGAAGCACGGGCTGCGGCAGCTTCGGGTCTGGACAGTGCTCGGGGTTTCCTCAAGCGGCAGCTTGGCAGAACCCTGGAACTGAAGCACATGCCGGAGCTTGTCTTTTTCTTTGATGCCTCGCTGGAACACGGTTCTCGGATGGAACGGTTGCTCGATGAGCTGAAGAAATCAGAAGGGCGATGATCGGGAGTATTGTACGGGAGTTGAGAAGTAGTCACCATTTCCTGTTGGCTACCCACGTAAATCCAGACGGCGACGCCATCGGTTCACTGGGAGCTCTTGCCCTGGTACTAGAGAAGATGGGCAAGCACGTGGTGGCCTACTGTCAAGATGAAGTGCCCGGATTTTTGCAATTTCTTCCCTATTCGGACAGAATCGTTCAGCACATTCCGAAACCCGAGCAGTTTGATGCGGCGGTGGTGCTGGACTGCGGCGAGCTTGACCGTATCGGCACCGCGGCCGGGGTTCTGCGGCACGTTCGGAAAATCATCCACATCGATCATCACAGTTGCGGAGACGGCTTCGGTGAGCTGAGGCTTGTTCGACCTGCTTGCAGCAGCACCGCCGAGATTCTCTATGAGATTTTCCAGAATATACCGGTGGAGATCGATTTGGACACAGCAGAGAATATGTACACCGCAATTTTTACCGATACAGGATCTTTCCGGTTTGCGAATACCACGGCCCAGGCTCTGGCCATTGCCGCAGAGATGGTGTCCCTGGGGGTGGAACCGGCGAAGGTTGCCAGCGCGGTCTACGATAGTATGAGCCCGGCGCGGCTGCGGCTTCTGGCGCTCAGCCTGAACACGCTGACTGTCCGAGCCAATCAGCGTCTGGCCGCGATGTGGGTGAGCCAGCAGATGTTCAGGGAAACAGGAACCGAATCCGCGGATACCGACGGCTTTGTCAATTACCCCCGGGCGATTGATGGTGCTGAGATGGCCATCTTTTTCAGGGAGATGGACTCCGGGAAGGTAAATGTGAGTCTGAGG
>JBKHJD010000224.1:0-3967 GCA_046538315.1 Syntrophobacteria bacterium | reverse complement strand
CCTCCAATTCGGCTCTCAACCCCGACAGAGTTGGGTAGTTCAGCTTCGCCAAGGCAGCTAAATGTTCCTGTAAAGCCTCCGTCAATGATTCATCCTGCGTCAGTGTGCCCAAGACATCCTGATAAAACGGCGCGGCAGCAACGCGGGTAGTCGAAGGAAAAGCTAAAGAGATACCTTGCTGGTTTCGGAAGTAGTAGTGCCAGGCAAAGCGTTTCACCGCCGCTACGGCGCTCAGCCGCTCCCGCCCATCCGGCAAAAGTTGGTGAAAGCCTCCATGTCGACGCAATGCCTGGTGAACCTCTTTCCAGTAAGCTCTAACCTGTACCCGGCTCTGCTTTTTCTCTGTGCGCAGGACTGACAGCCCGTTGATAACCGTGCATTTCTCCCCATCCTCTGTGCTCTGAGCAAAATCGTGAGTCTGCTTACGCGCATCCAGCAGAGCGGACACCAATTCGTACAGCACGCCATACATTGTCCCGCTGTGAGTCCCGCTTTCCCAGGCTTTGCGATATAGTTCCAGCATCCGCCTGTACTCTTCCCGTTCTCCCAGCCAGGATTCAGCCTCCTCCAGAGCCTTCTGAGCGCCTTGAACTTCGGGAAAACGCTGCGTGTCGGGCCAGGGCAAACTGGCCCAGTACACTTCGGGGAAGTTTTCTCGCTCAATCTGCCTCTGCCAAATCTCTTCCCAAGTGCTGGGGCGAGGGCCACCGGGGAAGTTTTTCTTAACCTCGGTGGCAATCTCATGCCATTTATCCCGGATGGCTTTTTCGATCCGCCCCGGCAAGCCATCCTTTATTGATTGCGCCGGGATCAGTGCGACAAATTTGTTGGGGATGCTGGCGATCGTGAGGTCTCCTAATACCAGGTCCGACGGGATAACATTCCAAACCCCTTTACTCTCCAGCCACTTGTCCACCAGTGGCTGCCCTCGCAAGGCCGGATACAGAACGGCATCAGGGCCATATTCCTCAGCAATGACTTCCAGTCCCGCCCAGATAAGGTAACTCAGGATATAGCTGCCAACCCATAGATCCTGGGTACGCCGCGCCTGGGCGATAAAGGTTTGCACAGGGCCGATACTCGCGTGTAAAAAGGCCGGTTGCGGCAAAGCGCCGACCACCGCCGAGGCTGCGTCCAGATGCATCCAGACTGTGTGATCCACCATCCGCGTGTCGGGCGGCAACAGGCTATGCTCGTTATCTACCAGGTGGGGCAACGTCCGCCACAGGCCCAGGTATTTTTTGTGCGGCGTATCCAATTTCGGTCGGCTGAGAAAATCTCTCGCCTGCGCCAACGCATCCAGTTGAGCCTGCCGGGCGATGTTTTCATCAAACTGGCCCGCTGCACCCTGGCAGCTTTGGCGCACGTGCAGCAGTTCCAACTCTGCTCCACTGAAGGGATGTTTGATCAAGGCCTGGGGAACATAATCCTGCGAAAAGAGCCGAACCTGGTTGGGGTAAGCGGTCCGGTCAATGGCCGAAGCAATCTGGTCGGCCAGTTTTAAAGACTGCCAAGCCCGATTCTCTTGCGCTAAAATCTTAGTCTGTGCTTTCCATCGGCGATTGCTTGGAACTTCGGAGGCCTTGAAGCCAAAAAGGGGCTCAAACTCCGCCGCGCCGACAATCTCCTCCAGTACCTTGAAGGCTTCCCACTCATGCGATTTCAGATTAAGCGCCTTGTTGGACGGGTCGTGCAGGAGGGTGATGAGTTTGAGTCGCCAGTCGGTCATTATTCCACCTCCGTCTTTATCCAGCCGCCCGGGGGAGAATCGAGAAATGCCGTCACCAGGTGATGCTGGTTGCCTGCTAGGTTGGACAGATATTGGGCTTTTAGATGCGTCAACACCAGTGCCCAACCGTCATTTTGCAGCCGGTGTGTGCTGACCCAAAGCGGCGAGGCACGACGTGGACCAATACCACCAAACGCTTGAGCGAAGTTACCCTTGCCGTGATCTCGTGTTAGGTCTGAAAGTTTGTTCATCAACGCGCTTAACGTCGTTTGGTAGTCGGTCCCCGAATTATTGGAGGGTGTCCAAACAACAATGTGGGTGTCGGGACCGAGTAATGAAAATCGGGGAGGGTCACTGATAGGCGCTATCGGATTGCCCAGAAAAGTCGTGAATGCGCTTCGCGCCGCGGTCAGCAACCCTCCGATGTATCGTGCCAAGTCTTCGCCACCAGTGGATAGCTTCGTGGCTTGTTCAAGCTGCTGTTGTAAACTACCGCTCAGCTCAGGTGGCAGTTCGCCCATCTCTGCAACCTGCAGGCTGCCCAACCCCCGCCGCGATCGTTTGCCAACTCCGCCCAGTGTCAACCCGACCAGCAGACTCCAAACGGCCATTTTCAGCTTTTGCATCTCGGCGCCTGGTTTGAGCGTCAGAGTCAATGTGGGCGTCACCCCAGGCGGGATGGCGGGCTGGGGCCGGTTTCGCAGAGTTTGGCCCCGATGATTGGTCCAGGTATCGCCCCGATGAGGCAAAACGCGGGCTGTACAGCCCCGGCTGTAATCTGGCGTGCTCAACCGCACCCACACTGCCGACAGCCCACACTTTTCATCCGGGCTGCCAAAGATCTCTGCCTCTTTTTGCCGTATTGTCTTCAGCGCCTGGCCATCATCCCCCACCACACCGCCGGCCAGCGCCCGAAACCAGTAGCGCATCATTCCCCTAAACGGCGGGGGGCGCAGTTCCGGCGTTCTACCGTCCGCACCACCCAAAAACAGCGGCGTCACTGTCTCCAGCGTTACTTTTATGGTTCTTGGTGCCATCACCTGACCTCCATCCTTCTGAGCGATTCTAGTATTCCTGAGAGCACTGTCATCAAGGTTTGCCCCATATGCCACGGAGGTTTTCCCTCGTTCATCGAATTGAGGTGCGCCTGACGGCGGCACCCTACAAGGATCAGAAAGCAGCCGGCAGGTGGCAGCCGGCAGTGAATTGCGGTGCGCCGCGCTGCGGTTGGCGCACCCTACGTGAATCTCTTTCGGACGGTGGACAGGTGGGCCCTGTCCGCTGTGATCTCTGTGGGCTCTGTGAGAGACAACACCTCGAGAATCCCTGGTCCTATTCGGGTCTCCGTGATTACAGGACTTCGAGCCACACTGCCGCCTTTACCGCCTGCCACGGCGCCGCGTGCGGATTCACTTCAAAATGGTGCGGCAGACAAGATCGGCGCCCTGTCTGAGCAACCTGCTGATGTGTCTGTTATCGCTTCGCGGTACGTAACCCATCTTCACACTGCGCCAGTGGATCTCAACTGCGAACCGATCATAGGGATTGTCAGGCTCTGGAGTCAGCGCCAGTCTCTCTCCCGCTTGCAGGCGGTTCACCACGGCCGGGCCCTGGTAGTACTGGAAGCCGGCAAGGGAAAAGCGGTTCAAAAGCAGGCGGCGCCTCGCCGGAGACCGCCCCGAAGCCCTCCAGAGCCCACCAACAAGCGGAAGCGACAACAACAATTGCAGCGAACTGCGGTGCGCCGCGCTGCGCTTGGCGCACCCTACGTGACTTCAGCTTTCAGGATACCAGGGCAATGTGTCAAATGCGGTCACAGTTTCTATGACTGAATTGCGGTGCGCTTCACTTCGTTCAGCACACCCTACGTGATCTGGCTACGTGATTGCCGCCGGTCCGCATCCGTAGGGTGTGCTGAGCCGGAGGTGAAGCGCACCGACAGTCAAGTCGACCAATTCGTATATAAATCATTCTCCCGCCATCTCGATGTCAATTCCGGGCGGGGGCCCGCCGTTGCCCCAATCCGGAGGATAGACGCCGCTCGCCACATAGCGGGAGAAAGACGAATAGCGCCAGTCTCCGGGCTTCAGCACATATCCATGCTTCACCGGGTTGTAGTGGATGTAATCGAAATGCCTGCGGACTTGATCAACCTGATCCTCGTTGAGAACTCATCATCTCCAGCGGGCAGCTGCATGATGAAATGGCAATGGTCAGGGAGAATCGAAAAGGCAGGAA